>CAZGIV010000065.1:0-11299 GCA_964526175.1 uncultured Thermoplasmatales archaeon
AAAAATAATTAAAATTAATCTGCGTCCCAATCACATATTCTTCAATGATTGCTTGATGCAATGATTCTGGCGTAATCATTTTTTTCCCAAGGAGTTGATCTGATTTCTTTTTATAGTCCGCAAAACTAGACGCAAAGAAAAATGCGCGTTCATACCCACGAATTGCTTCGTTGACCTTTACAATCGCGAGTCGATCAATATCACGTGGTGATTTGAACAACTGCGGATACCGGATTCCTGCTTTCTGAAGCAAGAAATATTGGTTTTTTGGAACGTTCCGTTCCTCAAGTTTAAGCATGGATCGCGTCCCGAAAATCGGGACTTTGAAATTATTCTCGATATCAGTAAAATCAAAGTACACCCAGAAGTACCGATTATGGATAAAAATCGTATTTTCATCTCGTAATTGTTCCTGAACCGGCAATTTAGTGATTTCACTGAATTTGTTCAGGACAATGGTTTTATCAATACATCCTCTTCCGTCACTACGGGTTTTATAGTATTTCGTATACGTTTTATCTCTCCCTTTTTGACAGACAGCAAGAGTTTTAAAACCATGTTTTTTTGCGCCTCGACAGATATCAAGTGCTGAATGGCCGCCTAAGACACCGATAGTGATTTTTTTTGGATTATAGGATGCTACAAGGTTTTGAATAATTTTACGTTCTAACATGAACTATTCCATTCCCAAATGGTATATTTATTACGTTAATCATCCTTTGAATTTCGGTCGTTTTGACAAATATAACGCTAGGGGTAATTTTTGTTGCGGAAAGTCCTTGACTTGCTCCAAGAGAAGACTGTGTAATTGTGAAATAGTATAGGGTTTATCTCCTTCACCGAGCTCAGGTATGCGTACACGTGGGGAGATCGTTTCTTCTTTTCGTTCTTTCTCACCAACGACCACGATATAAGGGATCCATTCTTTTTCTGCATCTCGAATTTTTCGACCAACACTTTCTTCGCGATCATCGATATCTGATCTAATAAAATAGAATGGTGAGATTTTATTTAATTCATCGATGAACATCTCGCAATCCGATACAAACTCATCAGCGACCGGTATGAACCGAACCTGAGTTGGGGCCAACCAAAGCGGCAACATTGGTTTTTTCCCTTGATTCATTTTAATTGCTTCTCGTTCAAGCAATGCATAGATGTTCCGATCGATACTACCGGAGATACTTGTATGTAAAATGTAGGGATGCTGTTTTTCACCTTTTTCATCGGCGTAGGTGATGTTGAAGCGTTTCCCATTCTCAACATCGATTTGGACAGTCGAGAGCGCGCTTGCCTTTTTCATGGAATCAATGATATTGAATTCAAATTTCATCACAAAATAGAAGTATCGTTCATTCCAGAGTTCGATAAGAATTGGTTTTCCTGCTAACTGTGCGAGATCTTGGGCTAGGGTTTTGTTTTTTTCGTAGAATTCTTTGACAAATCTCAGAGCAACCTCAGAATCGAGCTTAAGAGAGGCCATCCATCGCATTGCGGTGCTAAACTGTCGTTTGAACTCTTCAGTAGCTTGTGGAAGGTCTTGACAAAAGGTATGAAGATCAGGCATCGTAAATGCTCGGAGTCGCTTCAGACCACTTACTTCACCGCTTTGTTCACGACGGAAACTATAATGCGTCAACTCATATAAACGCAGAGGAAGGTTCCGATATGAAATCGTCATATCATGGGCAATCATATATTGCCCAAAGCAGGCTGCGAACCTGAGGAAGAAATCTTTGTCAGAGTGCACGATGTATTGTCGAGCAGGGAATTTTTTGACATATTCACTTAAGGCAGGGTGCTCAAGGTCATACATAATTGGTGTTTCAACCTGCATGCCACCTATATCTCGTACCATATTGTTGATATGTTGCTCTAAAAGTCCTTTAATCATTCGTCCTTTCGGGTACCAGCGGAAGTTTCCTGAGTCACTTGCAGGCTCATAGTCTACCAGTTCCTGTGCTTGCATCATTTTTACATGAGGCGGTTCACCGGTTATCTTTCGTGTGCCACTGCTTTCATACTCATAGAGCAGTTTTAATTCCTCATGACCAGAGAAATCGAATTTCTCTGCATTAATCAGCTCTCCGTTTGGCGTAAGGATACACCATTGAGATATGATTTCTCGTTCTTTTTCCACTGCTTTCTTTTCTTTTCCAGGGATAATTTCTCGAGAGAGTTCAGAGAGGGGATGGCCTTTGCAGGAGATAGTAAACGCTTTATACCAACCAAAAGGAGACCGCTTAACAGTGAATTTTTGTTTTTTAACCTCTTGCTCAAGTTGAATGAGAATGTCTTTTCCAGCTTTAGCACTAGCAAGATTTGAAGAGAGATGTGCATAGGGATACAACATGATGTTTTTGACTTTAAGTTGTTCAGCTGTTTTTATAATTTCTTTTGCCGCCTCGTCAACAGCTTGCACCGGTGATTTTTCATCAATCTTTTCCACTGCGATAAAGACGGTAAGAGCCTCATCGAAACGATCTTTTGTTGTTTTTATTTCTTCAGGATGAGGAATCGCTTTTTCTTTGACTTCGTATTCGATAAAATCGCTGTGGATGAGTAAGAGCTTCATAGAATCGACCCGTAAAACAAATCAATGCTTTTAAAGCTAGTGATTCCCACCGTTATATGGGGGAGGCGGCGGAGGTGTATACTCCGTAATTAAAAAATTTTTGTTTTACTTGCAATCCCATCTCTCCGCCTAACAAACGAATATGTAATGTAATATAAGAATCTTTCGAAATTTTTTTTTCCTTCTGTTGTCTTCGAAAATTTCTCCTAAAAAAAATCAAGAGGAGCGCAGTGTATTAATCTAAAAATCCTAACGCTTCTTCAATGCGTCCCATCTCAATTCCTGTGGTCATGTTTCCGATGATCGCTCCTTTCGTATTTGCCACAAGACCACTTCCGATCATAGGGAATCCATGGTTTACGGTTCCGATCATAACGTCAACATCAAAAACCTTTTCTAGCTGTTGTTTCTCGTCCTCTGTTGTTTTCGGATGACAGAGGCAGCCTTTGTTTGTCACCACCGCAGCCATACCAACTGTTCCAAGAGATGCAATTGTACCTTTTTGAACAGGGACATCAAGAGTGTTACTGATTTTTTTTATAGTCGAATTTTTCAGATCGGGGTGAACGAGTGCTCCATGATCATTGGTTAAAATATCGTTTCCGGCAGCGTTGATTATATCTTCAATGGGGAATACCCGAAGTCCTTGTTGTTCAAGGGTAAGAAACGTTTCTTTATTTGTAAACGCAGTAATTATTGCACCAGACGAATTACAGGTGAGAAGCGAGCCGATGATCGTCGAATCAGCGATACAGAGCTCAATAACCTTCACACCAAGGATTTTCCCAACGAGTTGTTTGGTCTTTTTCGGGAGACTTTGCTGTAAAAAAACCACGGAATCATTTGTTCGACAGTAGATGCCAACGTTTGGATTTTCATTGAAATCAAGCAGCTGAAGTATGGTTTTATCTCCTTTTCTTGTTTTTTAGGTCACATTTCATCATCATATATAAACATTGCCTCGATGCAATTCCATCGAGAAAAAGAAGGATTTTTCTCTTCATAGTGGTCCTTGGAAGAGTCACTTTTCAATTTGTTTAAAGTGATTCAATATCTTTCTTGGCATATTCTATCGTACAAATTCATTTCGTGCTTGTATGTGCATAAAACCAATCAAAATATGGGTAGAATACGCGTGATATAATCATGATAAAAAGAAATGAAAAGAAACTGAATAGAAGGTCTCAGCATCATTTCGACAATTTCAGATGGGCTTCAAATTAGAATGTTAAGAGTGTATTGCCAGAGCATGACCAATATAATATGTTTCAGTTGGTAGGGCAATTCTAAGACCTTTAAAACCAATTACATTATCAGCTCCTGAATTTGAATGCCTGTAACCTAGTAAACCAATGCTCCAAAACTCATCAATATATCCAATTAATATCACCCAAAATTTCAGAGGACTATATGCATTATAAATCAATGAAAGATTAGCTAACGACAAAGCAAATGGTGAACTTATCATCCTATCAAGCAATGACGTTAAAAATGTTATCCCTGGAAACTGACCTGGATTATAAGTTACTATCATATCCAATATAACATATAATGCTAGAAGAGACATCCATGATACTTCTAATAGACCCCATTCAGAAATCCATCCTTGAGAAATATGTAATACTACGAAACAAAAAATATTGTTAATACGAGAACTTGCTTTAGGGAATTTAGAGAAGATATTCATTTTTTCAAACTTGCCATATTCCTGATTTATCATAGAAAGAAAGCTCTTTGCATTCTCTACACTCATCCCCTTTGGCAACAACCCATACTTGTCCAATTCCACCACTGCTTCTTTGAAGATGGGAACAGCTTCTTCCCTGGTTGATGTCTGATTTAATCGTGCCCTGAACTCAACAAGATACTCCTCAAGGTCCTGGTATTGTTCTCTTGTGAGCTTCACCGTGGTATCCTGGTATCCTTTGATGCCACAGGCTTGCGAAGTGACTTCGACAAAATCATTATCGGATGCTTTGACAACAGTGAAGTTGATGCTTGGCGCGACTGCGACACCGATGAATAAAAAGATGATTCCTATTACTAAGATTTTCTTCATTTCCATCACTTCAATTAGTTAATATTAACAGGTAATAATCTTGGTCGAAGGTCAAGATTAAACCAAGGAAGTACGAATAGCACTTCACCCGTATACCATTGATAAAAGGTTATTTTTCCAGCAATTATCTTAGGATGTAAAACTGGTACGCCCCAATAGTTATTCAACCAATGATTAAAAAGAGTCTGTTCAAAACGTGCATCAAGAACATTTAAAATAAAATTGTTATTCATAATAATATTTCTAGAGCCACCAATTATACTAATTCCTTGTTGATTCTCATTGATTTGGTTCTTCGTGATTTTATTTTGTGTGGTGTACAATTGAATTGCTAAATTGTTTTTTTTAAACGTATTGCCTTGTATTGTATTCCATGCGCCCCAATCATAAATCCCATATTTAGTGCAATAAGAAATATTATTATCAGAGACAATGTTATATCCTCCAGCCATTTGTATTCCATAGTCCGTATTTCGTATGATATTATTCTCTATGAAATTGGAATTACCACCCACATCAATAGAACCCGAATTGATAACATTATCCTTGATTGTATTCTCGTTCCCTGCGGCCCAAATATTACTATCGTTTAAGGTGTTTGATAGAATTTTATTATTGTTTGCGACATAAAGATAGATTGCATCGTTGGTAAGAGAATTATTATAGATTGTATTATTATGAGAATTATCGAAGTAAATCCCATACATGTTACCGAGAATATTGTTCGATATCATATTCGAGGAGGAATTATATAGATAAATACAATAAATGATACCTCGAATAGAGCTATTGGTTATCGTATTATTTGAAGAAAAATAAAGGTTAACACAATTATCGAACCCAGGGACATTCAAATTACTGACGCGACAACCGGAACAATTGATAAGGAATACTTGTCCTGCATCACTTGGTACGTTTATTGAAATTTTATTTACATAATAATAGAGGTGTAATTGTTCTTCTCCTAGTAGATTTTCTTTCATTGTATGCGTGTTGTAATTACTTATATTATTTCCCCCTATATGGATTCCGCACCCAAAAAAGTGGTTTCTAAGAAGTGTAGTGTTAATCGTAGAAGCAATATAGATTCCTCGCCAATTACGGAAAAAAATGTTATTAAAAATCATGTTGTTCATTGAATTAGAAATATAAATCCCATATCGGGTTCTGGCTGTTGATGTATAGGAGATATTATTCGAAGAGATATTATTATTATTTGAGTTTGAAATAACTTCAATACCCTGTGAACTTATTTTGTTGTTAAATAAATAATTATATGAAGAATTTACTATCCTAAACCAAGAAGTAATACTGCAGTTCTTGATAACATTATAATGTGAATGAATATCAACCCCGTTATCCCAAAGTGGTATCTTAAAATTATCAATGGTACAATTGTTTGCCTCTATGGATAATACATAAAAATCTTTCGCGGTGAGTATCGGGAGATTTATACCGCGTAAATATAATTGTTTATCTACCAAGATATCCTCATGATATGTTCCATTAAAAACAATGATTGTGTCTCCATCACTTGCATTATCAATCGCATCCTGAATTCTTGTATAGTTCCCTGGCCCACTCCCACCAACATACAACCAATCGCCTCTTGAAGCTGGTGGAGATGGTTTCTCAGTATCTTGTGCAATCGCTGGGATGATACAGGTTCCCAGGAACAAGAGAATGATTCCAATCGCCAAACATTTCACAATTAGAGGTTTCTTATCCATACTTTCCTGCCCCTTTACCCGACTCTCCTATCTAACAGTATCAGCTTAATCATGAACATGGATGGTAAATTCCATCGTAGCTCCACGTCGTTCCTCCAAGGGAATTATCATTCTGAAATCAACGAACCACCAAAATATATGAAGAGGAATGAATAAATAGGATAAGAAAAACAATCTTGCTGGAATTCCTACCACTGCTATTTTCCCTTGAACATCAGTATTGACCATGTCTTTCGTGATAGCAAAATACGCCAAGTGTTCTTGCGATGTCCAATTCCACTTCCTCAATATAGCACCTCCACCACCCATGCCTTCTGGGATGCTTCCATTTGGGGTTAACTCAATGTCCATCTCATACCATGCTGGGAATACTTGTGCTTGTGTATGGCAGAAAATCGTTGTTTTGAACCCAACATTGACCCAATCAGTATCAGTCCCAAAGGAAGAGTAATTCAAATCAAATTCAGGGTTAGAATCCTCGAACTCTACAATACCCCATTTCCATTTGTTACGGTCATAGGTGATATGAACATTGGGGAGTGTAAAATTGCAATAAGACCAATTTTCTGCATTTGCAGGGACTACATTATCTCTGCATGATGCTATCTTTAATGAATTATCTGCATTCAGTGATGGGACAAAGATTGTTCCAATGAAAAGAAAGATGATTCCAGCTGTTACCTCTTTTCTAAATAAATGATTTCTACTCATGAATTTCCCCCATTACCATATTTTATAACAATGTTCTTCTATAAATAGGTTGTTTACTCACTTATTAAGCAGAGAATCGGTCCAAGGGTTCAAATCCATTCCCCTGTATAATTTTCATCCGAAGAAAGACTTACATAAACAAGGACGTTTGAGATCCAAGAGTTAAAGCAGTCTTATTCACTTTTTTTTCCCTTTTTTGGAAGTCGGTTTCCTTTTACTGACAGGTTTTTCCTTTTTTTCTTTCGAATCCTTCTTTGGTTTCTTTGTCGCTGCTTTTGGCTTTTTTGCTGCTTTTGAACCTTCTTTTTTCTCAGCTTCTTTTTCAGGTGCTTTTTCTTTGGAAGGTTTGGGTTGTTTTTTCTTTTCCTCTGGCTCTTTTTCTTTTGGAGCTTTCTCCTTCTTTTTCTTAATTTTCACTTCACCATCACCGGTAGGAGTGATATCATATCCTTCAGCGCCAGTAACTCCTTCCTCAGCTTTTTCTTCCTCTCGTTTGAGTATCGGAGTTTTCTTTTCTTTCTCTTCTTTTAAGAACTCTCGTCGTGATTTCTTCTCTCCTAGCTCTGGCAGGGTCGCTTCGACAACACCATCTTCAAATTTCACTGCACGCACACGAATCTTACTTGGAACCCAGAATTTACCATGTGTCCAGAGTTGTTTATTCAAAGAATTATCAATCCAGACGTTTTTCTGCTCAACCTTCATATGTTTCATGAGAAAATGGCGAATGTCATCTACCGCCCGAGGAACCGCTCGAGATGTTGGACCGATTTTCGCCCGTCTTAGTGGTATAATATAAATTCTTTCAAGCTCTTTCCCAGAATCTTTCTCAGCCATATGCATCAACCTATTTTGAGTTTATTTCTTCGCCAGTTGCGTGTTTTTGGATGTCGAGTAAATCGTCGGTTTGTTCGAATCATGACCCATGCAGGTACTCGCCGATTGCTTTTAGTGGCTCTGGATAATCGAAATTTTCTTCCTAACGATTTATGACTTGACATTTATATTCCTCTTCTTCGAATTGTTATATCACGTTTCTTCGGGAGTATCTTTGAGAGTAACTCCCGTAACTGCTCATCATTTATTTTATTTTTGAGTCGTCCAGATTGCGCAAGCATGATGAGTTGGTTCTCCAAATTTTCCGCAAGCTCTGGACGTGCAGTCCTAATTCGTCCAAGACGTTCTCTGGCGTCATCTGTGAGGATCGCTCGGAGTATGATTTTTTTCTGTTCTTCATATTCTTTCTGTTGCGCGTCTTCGAAATTTTCCTGTGAGAATGTCGGCTGTTGTTGAAGGTCACGCAATTTCTTCTTCCTGATAGCTTCTATATCATCCATAATGGTTCCAAAACCTCAAGATGAACCTATTGCGATTTCACCTATTTAATATTTTTTCAATTCAGGATATATTTCAATGAGTGTTTTCTTTACTTCAAAGGAAGTATTATCAAGGAACTTTACTCCCTTTGGGGTGAGCATGCGACCTTTCCCTTTCATTTTTGTGACATATCCAGCGGTCTCTAATTGCTGAAGGGCATGCCGGACTATCGCACCGCTTCCTGCTTCTGCTTTATTAGGTTTTGATCCGCGATTTCGTTTTCCACCATATTCGGCCCTAATATGTTCTACACCCATATTTTTATTGACATATAATTTTCGAAGGATTGAAGCACATCTCGTATGCCACCAATCCTTTGTCGTTGGTGGATTTTCTTTGGAAACACCGGTACGAACATATTTACTCCAATCTGGTGGAATAATCGTAGATTCATTTTGTAATTTTTTTGTTAATGCAGAGATTAATTCTTTTGCAGGTACATCATAGGCTGTTGTCATAGGAATTCTCTTCCTTTCTCGCGAATTTGGGTATCGGTAATAAACCATATGTTATTTAAGCATATTGGATGGGAAATCAGGTAGTATAACCCCCTAAAAATGATTTATTATTATTTCATGATTGACGGGCAGGTCAAGAATGTTCATGTAACGGCATCCGATTGTATTTTTTACATTTACTACAATAGGTGATAATCATTCCTCGATGGATGCGGACTCGACAGGTTAACGATGGAATAAGATAACAGTAGCAGTGTTTACAAAATCGTCGAGAATACTCTGCAGGGATAGGAACAAGGTATTTCATGGAAATCTTTCGAGCTAACTCCACATATCGGTCAGATAAGTGAAGTTTTCGCTCAGATCCACATGTTTCTGCAAGAGAAAAAAGATAACAAATCCGATGATGTGCTATATTTTTATAAACCTTTTTTTTTCCATTATGTTTTCGTGACATTCTGATATGAATAAGAAGTACCGGCTATAAAACACTTATGAGCTCTAAAATAAAACGCAATAAAAATTATGATAAAGAAAAAGAAAAAAATGAAGAAAGAAGTGAAATTACTTCTTCTTCAGGTATGGAAGACCTGTTCTCTTATTGACACCAACGGTGTACCCAGTTGGTAAATCGCAGGTGGTTCCACTTTTTGGTGATCTTTTGCTGAAGAAATAAATCGTTTGATTTCTTCCGCCTTTAAGCTTTACGTTTCTTGTATATAAGGTCCAACCCTCGTGTTTGTATGTCATAATACACCTCCTGCCAGGAATACGTCTCCTGTAATTTAAATCTTTCTTTATTTTCCTCCTGGTGCACTGATAACACGTGCGAGGTTGACATGTTCAGAAAAAAATCGTGCGAAACAGGTGTAACAGAAGTAATAAAAAGAGCCGGTAGTTGTCGCCCACATTTATGAATCACCTAGGTGTTTTAAATGTTTTCGAAATTAATCAATGGAAGGAATAACATTTTTTAATATCACGGCCATGAAGGGATGTGAAAAAATGCCAAAAGGACGCCTCGTTTTCGTTGGTTTAGGTTTGTATGACGAAGCAGATGTTTCATTAAAAGGTTTAAAGGAGCTCAAAGAATGTGATGAGGTGTTTGCTGAATTTTATACCGCAAAACTGGGTAAGTTTGACAGAAAATCTTTTGAGGAACTCATCGGTAAAAAAATTGAGATATTGTCAAGGGGAGAAACGGAGAACGGAGATAAAATTATTAATGCGGCAACACGGAATAATGTCGTATTTCTCACGGGAGGCGACCCAATGATAGCAACGACACATGTTGATCTACGACTTCGTGCGATAAAACAAGGAATCTCAACTAGGATTATTCATAGTAGTAGTATTGCGACAGCTGGTCCTGGGCTGCTTGGCCTGCAGAACTACAAATTCGGTAGAACGACCACACTTGCATTCCCTGAAAAAGAGTATTTTCCGACAAGTCCTTATACAGTGATTTATAATAATAAAAAAATGGGATTGCATACGCTTGTACTGCTTGACATCCAAGCAGAAAAAGACCGCTATCTGACGGCGAATGAAGGATTTGAATTACTTTTAAAAATGGAGAAAAAACTCAGGAAGCATCTTTTCACAGATGACACTATTGCCTGTGTCGTCGCGCGTGCTGGTGCACCTAAACCTATGGTTGTTGCAAATACAATAGATTTTCTACGAACGAAGGATTTCGGCCCACCGTTGCATACAATTGTAATTCCAGGTACTTTGCATTTCATGGAAATCGAAGCCCTTGAACTATGTGCTGATTTGCCACTTGAACTAAAAAGAAAAATACAAAAACTATAATAACCCGCCATATTATTCCGCCCATCGATAACAAAAGGGGTATGGATGCAACAAGAAAAAACTGACTTTATCGGTCTTATATATGGTGACGTTGGTTCAACAAAGTTTAACTTCACGGTAGATGGTCGTAATCTTCGGAAGTTCGATTATGTCGCCGCACCACATGAAGAAGGCTATGTGCTTGCCCAGGTCATGGATATCAAAGGATATTCAGATTTAAAATTTGAGGACGCAATAACTATTAAAAGTAATGGCTCTGTTCCTCCGATTAAGAGCGATATTTCTGCTTATGCTGAAGTGATTGGCTATCGTGATAAAGAAGGGCATTTACAAGCACCACGTAGTCCCTTTGAAGCAGGTGCGCAGATTGCACTGGCTCATGAGGATCTTATTCGCCATGTTCTTGGTCTGCAAGCAGAAAAAGAAAATGGGGCCTATCTAGGTCTTCTGAAAGGGCATGACCTTCCAGTATATCTCAATATTGATTCATTGGTCCAGAAGCATATTTGTATTCTTGCGAAAACCGGTGGTGGGAAAAGCTATGCATGCGGTGTTCTTATTGAAGAGCTTTTAA
>CAZGIV010000066.1:0-11133 GCA_964526175.1 uncultured Thermoplasmatales archaeon
TCATAACCACTAGATCATACCCGCGCGTCTTCTTATAAGAAATTTCAGATAACACATCCCTTCTTATTTCTTTTGCTTGAAAAAAAAGGGGTTCCTTAGGGAGTAATAATCTTATCTGAATTTATCATAATCGAAACGATTTCTTGCATATCGCTGAGGCGACCAACAACCAGGTTCTTTTCTATATCATAATATCCGATACAGGTTTTGCATGCGACAAGGTCCACCCCTGCCTTAGAAAGCCCGGATAACGCGTCAATAACTAATGATGTATCTGTAAGCAGTTGAACCGCAGAGTTATAAAAAATTAGTGTATCTGGTTTTTTTTCAGATGCCCAAAGCTTTCGGAGAAACGAGCCTATCAATCTTTGTCCTAATTCATCGCTTCCTCTTCCAAGTGATTCGCTATGTAAGAGTATAGTTGTTTTCATAATTCCACCTATAGGATCTAAGGAAATAAATCGAGGTCTTAAAACTTTTCAGTTCCACAAGCTTTTAGTTCTTACCTCCGATATTGTACACAACGAATTATGAAAAAAACAAGAATTCTTTTGGTTGGTATCCTTATATTGTTTTGTATGTTTTCTATGTTATTCCCCTTCGTAAAAGGGGGAGAAATCACCACAACAATCCTCTATGTTGGAGGCAACGGGCCAGGTAATTATTCTAGCATTCAATCTGCAGTGAACAATGCAACCGCAAATGTCACTATTTTTGTATACAATGGCACGTACTATGAAAACCTCGTTATCGAAAAATCCCTCATTCTTCTTGGTGAAAGTAAGAACAGCACGGTCATCGATGGTGGCCGGAATAAGTTCGTTGTAACACTTGCTGCAAATCACATCACACTCTCAGGTTTTATGATCACTCATAGTGAGTTGAAATTTCCTTTCTCCGGTATCTATGTTAGCTCTGATGATAACACGATTTCCAACAATATGCTTACAGATAATTTTTATGGGATGCAGATGGGGTATGGAACAGGGTATAATATGATTTCGAATAACGTGATTTTCGATAATGAACGGTGTGGGATTTATTTTAACCATTCGTCACACAACACACTTGTAGAAAATATCGTTCGTAATCATCCAGCGAATGGATTCGGATTGTATGAATTTTCTAATAGTAATAGTATTTTGAATAATACATTATCCGGGAACCAATATACTGGGGTAAACATCAGGGAATCATACGATAATCAGGTGATTGGAAACACTTTTATTCAGGACCAGGCCGGTCTTCATAAACCATCACCTGAGTACCATACAGTAACGCGAGATAATAGTTATTCTAATAACATCGTTTCCTTCGAAGAGGAACGTGACGCCATCGCATTCACGGTTGTTTTTTTTGATATCTTTGTTGTTCTTGCATATCTAGTGTTTAGAAAGCGGTTTACATAAAGACAGTGATGTATGAAAGGATCAGGGATATTTTTTTTGAATGATGAATATCATTCCTATCAATAGTACAGCAAAAAGAACAAGTAGGGCAAGGATGTAAGCAAGGGTGTAGGCGATGTATGGGTCGATAAACAGGACAAAGACAGAATACGCAACAAGAAACCCTACTCCAGCAAACCCGAAAATCTGAGCGTTTTTTCTTGCCTGCAGAAGTCGTACACAGGCGATAACAAGCATGATACCAGCAAGAAATAAAGCAAACGCAAGCGTAAATGTATTGACAACATACCGTGTCGAGTAACTCCAGATCAACCCTTGATACCCTGTGTTTAATGCGACGAGTGAAGCAAATAATGACACACTTCCAATGACAAGATACAGCGAGTACTGTAACCCTATTTTTTTATCTGGGATAAATGCAGTGTCCTTGTTAGGGTTTTGATTTTGTTTCATGGCTATGCTCCAAGTAGATATTGTGTTGCTGTAAAAAAGTTATCGTATGTGAGGATTTAAATACGGTATTTTCTGACCTGGAAACAAGGTTTTTTAAATCAGTGATGGTATCGACATCGCTCCAAGCTGGTAGGATATGTAATGATCGGTTCGCTTCCTTTATTTTTGCTACTGTCTCCTGGAAAACCATCGGGGTACTCCAATGGATCTCTTCAAATACACGTCTGGTAAAGGTTGTATTGCGAAACCCAATGAGATAGTAACCGCCATCAGATGATGGACCCAGAACCACATCATGGGTCTGCAACTCGGAAAACGCGTTTTGAAGAAACGCTTCTGGGAGGTCCGGGCTGTCGCTTCCCATGAGAACGACCTTTCGAAACCCTTTCGTAAACGCATCAGAAAAACAGTTTTTCATTCGTTCCCCTAGATCTGTTCCTTTCTGCGGAAGAAAAGAAAAGGTTGTTCCGAGCCATTCTTGGAATTTTTTCTTCATATCCGTTGGAAAAAAACAGATGAAGCGGTCAGCATCAATTTTCTTAATTGTGGCTAACGTATCATCTACAAAACAACGATAGAGCTCTTGTATAATCTCTTCATCGAGGTCTGTAGAAAGTCTGCGTTTCACCTTGCCTTTTTCTGGATATTTTACGAACAACAAGATACAGGTGTCATGGTTCCTTTTCACGGTTTTTGCTCCTCCGGTCCAGCAGCATCGAGTGCATCCTCGAAGAGTTGTGCTACGTCAATGATTTCAACATCGGTGTTGATTTTTTTTAGTTCTTCATAGCAGGTAAGGCAGGTACACGCTAAGGTTGGTGCCTGCTTCTTTACTTCAGCAAGATACGCATTACGTCGTGGAGAATTCCCTGGGTCATGCCCATGATTCCATTGATAGCAGCAGCTTGCCTGCTGTGTTTCTGGTTTCTCAACAAGGTCACCAAACCTCATCGCTGTGGTGCGTGCTGCGATGCCATGCGGTGATTCTTTTCTGAATCGACAGGAATCATGAATGAGTATTTTACCTCGAATTTTCTTGTTTGGAAACTTATGTATGTTTCGTTCGAGATATTGAACAACGCTGAGAACCTCAAAGGTTGCGTGTGTTGATTTTTTTATTTGTTCAACTGCTTCAAAGCATTCAGCACAAGCGGTAATGATGATCTTCGGCTCAATAGTCTTGATTTTTTTAGATAATATCTCAAGACAATGATCGGCTTCGTCAAACTCACCTTGTAATAGATGTGGGGCGCCGCAACACGTAGTCACCCCGCCAAGAACAGTATAAGAAGAACCGAGATAATCAAGCAATCGAAGCGTCTGTCGCATCGTCTTTTTTGAGTAAATATAGCAGCCTGGGTAGAAGAGCACGTCAGCTTTCGTTACTGGTGTTGTTTCCATGAAGCAGGCAAGATCCCGGGTCGTTATTTTTTTCAATATGATGTACAGCGTCTGCATGAAACCTTTTAGACCAGAAAGATCCGGTCCTTTGATGAGCAAATATCGGGTGTAACCCCAGGGTTTTCGGTCTGTTAGTTTAAATTTAATGTAAAGGACCATGTAATCCCTTCGGATATTCACCGGGCAGACCGGGACACATTTCCCGCATTGCATGCAGTTAAATGCAAACGTTTTAATTTGAGCAGGGATTTTTCGGCTATCTTGCTGGGTTGCCTTATTAAGTTCTGCAATGGAAAACGATTCTTTCGTGACCGGGCAGACGTCCATACACCGATGACACTGGACGCATTTTTTGATAGAGTCGGACACAACGGTTGTCATAAAATCCTGTGTATTTGATACGTTGCTGTTTTCGGTTTTATCAATCATGGCAGTTACACAACTTTTTTTTAAAACATCAACAATCATTTGTTTATTCGTATGTCGTCATTGTTTTTTCTTTTTTCTTGTAATTGTCGTCGTCCGTACCATGTAATGAGCACAATAATGAGTGCAGTAACGGCTAAAACACCGACGAGCAGCCAGGGGACGCGCCCTTGGGTTAATCCCTGGGTAATAGCGTCGGTACCAACCACGACGATAATCGTACCAGGGAGCATGCAGAGCCATGACCAGAACACGTAGGTTTTAAATGAGACTTTGGTCAGACCAAAACCGTAATTGAGTAAGGTGAAAGGAAATAACGGGATCAATCTGGTAAGTCCGACGAGTATCATCCCATGTTCCTCTGTGAGTTTATCAAGTCGGTTCATCATCTTATTTTTTGAGAGCCATCGAGCTACTGAATCCCGTGCGAAATAACGAGCAATAAGAAACGTGATGCTTGCACCAACCGTTGATGAGATACTGATAAGGATGACGCCAATGACTGAGCCAAAGAGCGCACCAGCGATCACCCCAAAAATCGTTCCTGGGATTGTCGCGATCACCGCTCCCAGGTAGATAACAAAGAACGCGATCGGACCCCACAGGCCTAATGAGGTGATCCAATCCTGTAAATACTGAATGTTCTCTCCAAAACCAATCCCATTCATGATAATAAAGAGTGTTACGATAATTACGATGAAAACGACCGGTTTTAACCAATCCCGAGGTTTTTTTCCATTCGAGATGTTCTCGTTCATAGATGTATCCTATCGCATCCGTGTTATACTAATGCTCCTCCGCAAGAAGACCCATGGCCTGCTGTACACCCAAAACAATGGGCCGCAGTCATTATCTCTCGTTTGGATAACATGGATTCGTCAAATTGTTTGATATGACGTGGTGCTTTCGATGTCACTGGCAGACCAGCAGCAAGGTTAAAATCACAGTCATAGAGAGTACCATCCCAGCCGATATTGATTTGATGGCGACACATCAATGAAGAAAGGGTCTGCGGGTTAAATGATTGTTTAAGCAGCTCCATGTATTGTGGTTTTTTATCCTTTAAAACATCGAGGAATCGCCCCAGGGGCATGTTCGTCAGTGTGATAAGTCTTGTGAATTGTATGTTGAAATGCTCTGCCAGATACTTACGGTAGTCGTCTTCAAGAGTTTTTTGCTCCGGTGGTAAAACCGGTTCAAGGGGATTAAATACTAACGTTAGGGGAAGTTTTGGTATGGTCCCGTACCCGATGTTATTTAATAATTGGAGTGCTTTAATGCTTTTTTCAAACACGCCTTTTCCCCGTTGAAGTCGCACGTCTTCTTCAAGATAGCAGGGTAAGGATGCCATGAGCTCTATCCCTAATTCTTTATAGAGTTTCGGAAAGTCCTTGTATTTTGGGTCTAATAGGATTGTAAGATTTGTCCGAAGCTGAACCCGATGGTTTTGTTTAACGAGTTGTCGAAGGAATTTTTCAAGAAACGGATGAAGTTCGGGTGCCCCACCAGTGATGTCAATGAAAACTGGTGATAGTTTTGAGGTAACCGATAGTATTGTTTCCATGGTTGCCCAGCTCATCTGTTCTACGCGAGTCGGTGATGCGTTCACGTGACAATGTTCACAGGTTTGATTACATTTTAACCCAAGGTTGATCTGAATCGTTTGAAGATCAAGACACTGTAATCGATCGTGGGTAACGTCGTATATCTGCTGTTCGAATTCATTTTTCTTCTGAGGCATACTTATTTTCTCTTTGATTATTTCTGTGTCCGGAATTCACTTCTTGTATTTATCGATTTGTATAGGAAGGGTTTACACTCCCTGTTTTTGAATTTTATTGTTTTTGCCAGGGGTAGAATTTCGCGAGTTTTTCTGCAGGCATGCCACACCAGTATAAAAAAATAATGATATTGTCTCGGAGTAACGTATAGAGGATTCCTTCATCGTCCCATCGTCGGGCAGAGGTGATAACCGGGTTTGGTAGGATGATAATCTGTCCTTTTTTTTTTCGTATTCGGCGCATCAGTTCAACATCTTCCATCAGGGGGATATCTAGGTATCCGCCAATGGCGTCAAAATACGTTTTACGAAGGAAGATGACTTGATCTCCGTACGGGGCCCGGCTTATTTGGGAGCGGAGGGTAGAGTATGCGGCAATCATTCTGAAAAACACTGTCGGTGGTTGAATCTGTAAGGTAAATGCACCTCCAACATACTGCTTATTTTCCAAGGCTGTTAATATCAAAGAAAGCGCATCTGATGGAAGAACGGTATCTGCATGAAGAAAGACAAGGATATCTCCTGAGGCATGGGTTGCTCCTTCGTTCATCTGATATCCCCGGCCCTGTCTAGAATAGTATTTCTGTACGTTTCTATCAGAAATCACGTGAAGAGTATCTTGGGTTGTGCTTCCATCCACAACAATGATTTCAAAGGGCTCGTCTGTTTTTAGATGATGTACGCTTTCCAGGAGTGTATTAATGATTTCTGACTCATGGAGCACGGGGATGATTATGGAAAACCTATAACTGTCCGGCACACTGTTCACTTAAACAGACTCAAGGATTTTAAGGAGATATTTGTAGAATTTATCGACGGTACTGATATGGAGCTGCTCCTCAGGTGAATGCGGGTTTTTCAGGGTCGGTCCGATGGAGATCATGTCCATCCCTGGGAATTTTTCCCCGATGATGCCACATTCAAGTCCAGCGTGAATCGCCTCTATTTTCGGTTCTGCCTTAAACATCTCTTTGAAGATTTTCTTCGAAAGCGCAAGAATCTTTGATTGAAGATCTGGTTTCCAACCAGGGTATGATGACCCTTCGGTCACGTTCGCACCAGCAAGTGACGCGATTGCTTTGATGCGGTTGCGCATATCCTGCAACTCTGATTTCATCGGACTTCGGGAACTCATCCCTATCGTCGCTTTGTTCTCTTTAAGAGAGACTGTTGCAAGGTTCGTCGATGTATCCACGAGTGTTTTAATGTCATAGTTCATGAGATGAACACCATGGGGCAGCCCGTGGAGGAGATTGAGGAGTTTTGCCTGTGAGGTGATATCAAGTGTTATCTTGGCTTGGTCACAGGATGTCACATCGACTTTGAAGTTCGGATCAATCGGGTTGATTTCCTCAAGGATGTCTTTTTCCTCTGCTTTTATTGCTGTCAAGAACGCTGGTTTATCTTTCTTGTCTACGCTGATTTTTGCGTACGCCTCACGAGGGATCGCATTATGTTTATCTCCTCCTTTAATGTCAAAGATGAAGAAGGGAATATTCTGAGATGTTTTCCAAAGCAAGCGTGTGAGAAGTTTTATCGCGTTTCCTCGTTGTTCATGGATATCGACACCAGAGTGTCCTCCGCGGAGACCAGAGACTTTGATAAGAAGGTTGTCAGCTCCACTGATGACCGGCTGCATCTTTAAGGGTAATTCAATATTGGAATCCCCACCACCAGCACAACCGACGGTAAGAACACCGAAATCCTCACTATCAAGGTTAAGCATAATCTTCCCCGTAAGCATGTCTGATTTCATGGCAAACGCACCAGTCAGTCCGGTCTCTTCGTCAACAGTGTATAAGGATTCGATCGGTCCATGTCGAATCTTATTATCTTCGAGGATGGCAAGGCTTATCGCAAGCCCAATCCCGTTATCCGCACCAAGGGTTGTCCCGTTCGCAGTGAGGAGATCTCCGTTGATTTTAAGTTGGATGGGATCCTTGGAAAAATCAAAGGTAATATCACTGTTTTTTTCGCACACCATATCCATGTGACCTTGTAGGATTATGATGGGTTTATTTTGCATTCCTGCTGTCGCTGGTTTTGCGATAACGACGTTCCCAACACCGTCAATTTTTGTTTTCAGTCCTTGTTTCTTGGCAAAATTCACAATATATTCTCTGATTTTTTCCTCATGTTTTGAGCATCGTGGGATTTTCCTAATCTCATCAAAATGTTTCCATACAAGTTTTGGTTCTAAATTTTCGATACTTGGCATAGGTCGCCTCCCGTTTAGTACGAACTAGTAACACCACAACACATAAAAAAGATTCGCCAAGAAAAAATATATACTAAAATCCTGAGAAATAGTTTATACATTATTGAATTTTTCAAGATTATGTTCTTATGGTAGTACGCGGTTATGCATCCTGCGGAAATAGGTTTCATTAGGGTAATATGCTTTCAACTGTATTAGTTTGTATAGCTCAGATTTTTTCTTCTGGTAATTCGAAATCTACTGGATAAATATATTGGAACCATTTAATACCATAAAATTCTTCTGTAAAAAGTGCAGGGGAAGGGATTTGAACCCACGTTTACCGGTTAAATTCTAAGTAGGGAATAATAATTACTCCTGTAAAATTAAAAATACAAAAGGACCAATCTCATAACCAGATTTTGTAACAACGACATCCTCAACGATGACTGTAAAAAGAATACGGTTAACAGGGTGACAATCGATAAGGGTGATACCTCCCATTCCAATTGAAACAACAGGAGGGGCTATCACAAAAGGCGCACAATCACTCAAAATATCCGCCCCAGACAGAGTTGTAGAATTTACATATATGACACCTTCGATTATTTCGTCACCGTTATTAACTATTACAACACGCCAACCAAGACCAAACTTTCCCCATTTTTCTCTACAATAACCTGCTGAAATATAGATATCAAAGTCTACGTTTGATGAAGAAGATGCAGAAATGGATGGAATAGTAATGGTTCCAACGAACAAGAGAATGATTCCTATCGCCAAACATTTCCTTTTCATTGATTTTCCTCCACTATTAGAAAAATAAACAACCCCTGGTTATTTAAACCCTTTGTCCAGTGGAAAAGTTATGCAGGGGAAGGGATTTGAACGCCTGATTACCAGTACCATGGACATTGAAAAATCGCTGCTAATATTGAGGTAGCAACAAATATGAGGTCGATTAAATCCGGTGCTTGCCCATACATTGCTATTAACCAAATCACGCAAATAAAGTAAGGGACAAAAAGAATTGAACAAATAACAGGGAATTGCCATATCCATGTTTTTCCAATGGAACAATTACTACATGATAACCGGTCGATGTTACTCTTTAATACATAGTCCTTTTCAATAACACCATTTATTTCCTTCTGCATCTCCTGATTATTGAATTGATATTTTCTAATCATTGACTGAATCCTTGATTTACTGATAACCTTTGAAAGAATCAGACCAAGCAAATACATCTGTCTGATTTGATTCTTTGTTACAATAGGAATCTCTGATGATGGGAATATTCCTCTGCTCATTTGAGATTTAAGGATGATTCGTTGTATGTACTTGTTATTGGTAATATCAACGATGGTCTGGAATAACAACTCTCTCCGATTGACTTTATTGTTGAAAGTGTTCTGATAATTAATTTGTGGACTTAGACTATAGGACCATCGGATGGGGTAAATTGTCCAATCACTCTCATTTTCATATGGAAGGTCCTTTGCTTTTGCTTTAATGTATATAGTATCTTTCTTTGTCCATGTGTGTTGAAATTTAATTACTTGACCTGATTTAAATGGACCAGCCCACAAAATCACATTCCCATCTCCCCAGTCAATAGAATATGAGACATTATCTCCATCTGGGTCAGTGGTTACAAAAGTAAATAAGTAGTAAATCCCAAGTTTTAGTTCTTGCGGACCCATAATATCTGGTGCGTCTGGGGCATGGTTTTCAAGTGATTTCACAGACTGATACCCGACAACATTAGTCAACGAAGCAAGAATAAGAATGACAACTGCAATGATGCTAATCCCGATTAAAGGATACTGTTTCATTGATTTTCCTTCCCTATAAAAAGAACTATCTTTGTGTATTTAAACTTCGTGTCAAGGAAAATTATGCAGGGGAAGGGATTTGAACCCGTGTTTACCAGTACGACAAGGATTGTCAATGATTGAACTCCAGGAGAAAACGGAGAATTGGGAATGCATTCGGGAATCGTTCTAACAACCATTCAAAGAATTGGAAATGAGGTGGTTCATAAGGCATGGTCACTGACAGAATGCCCCAGTCACTTTCCATCCCATGACCATCCCTTGCCTTGACCTTCACCTCATAGGTTCCTTTGACTAACCAGAGATGCGATTGGATGATTTCTTCACCAGAATCATAAGGTCCTATCCAGTCTGTGGTCTTGCCATCCCCCCAGTCAATGTAGTATGAGATGTTGTCATCCTCAGGGTCTGATGAGACAATGGTATAATCATATTTGTGACGAACCTTACCACCTTCCATTCCAGTGATAGTTGGGAGTGTTGGTGCTGTATCATTGATTATCTCAAGTGCATATAGATACTTGTATGAACCAATATAAATGATACCGTTGTCATCTATTGCAGGTGATGATTCTATCCCCCCATAGGTAAGGAATTTCCATTTTAAAGTTCCATCTGGATTGAAAGCATAAAGATATTTATCATATGACCCACAATAAATAATTCCGTTGTTATCGATTATAGGTGAGGAAAGAATGTCATCTTGTGCTTGATAATACCATTTTATTGACCCGTTTGGATTTACTGCATAAATTCTATGATATTGTTGGTCTCCTATGTAGATTGTCCCATCATCAGCAATCGCAGGGCAACATCCTCCTATCCAACCTGTCTTTACCATCCATTGTAATGTACCATTTGGATATAATGCATAGAGATATCCTGAAGTTGCACCACAATAAATGAGACCGTTATTTCCAACTGATACTTCTGCCACTCCCAAGGAACCACCACAGTAATACTTCCAGTTCATTGACCCATTTGGAAAAACAGAATAGAGATACCCATCATTTGAACCAATGTAAATTACTCCGTTTTCATCAAGAGCAGGAGAACAATAGACATAATTCTCTGCATTGAAATACCATTTCATCGTTCCATTTGGATTTATTGCACATAATCGATTGCTACCCACAGAAGCACAATAAATTATACCATTCTCATCAATCACTGGTGAAGCAAAAGCCCAACCACTTCCAAGTGACACCTGCCATTTTTGAGTTCCATTTGAATAAAATGCATACAAGGAACCAGTGTTTGAACCAATGTAGATTATCCCATCTGAACCAATTGCTGGTGTTGAATCAACATAAAAACCAACATCAAAACACCATCGTTCTGTCCCATTTGGATAAATCGAATAAATGCTTTTATGAAAATCCTCTGCACCGATATAGATTATTCCATCAACATCTATCACTGGTGAAGATATACCTGCATCCATTTGGAACATCCATTTTATAATAGGCAAATTTCCGTTCTGACCTGGAGCATATTGACTTCGGCCAGTATGTCTTGTATCATGTTGAAACATCGGCCACGCAGAATCCTGAAGACCACCATCAGATAAAACCTCTGATAAATCATCAGTCACCTGATTTGAAACACCCACCAAAGAACTCGACACCATCA
>CAZGIV010000067.1:0-11119 GCA_964526175.1 uncultured Thermoplasmatales archaeon
TCGTTTTCTTTAGAAACCATGAGTAAAAAAGAAGGGTAATACTCCAAGAAAGCGGCAGTACCTCCGAATGTAAAAAAATGAAAAAGAATCCTCCTTTTCTCGAAGAGAAACCCTCTTTTGGACCCCTCTCATCCCAGACCTTCTTCCGCCTTGTTTTTTGAAAAGGAATGCTTCCTTCTCCTTCCGACTGATATCAGCACCAAAAACCTCAGTGACCTGATGCAACTCCTGATAACTGATGATCTTCTTCCTGGTGCTCCTCAGAAACGCCCGAACCGCTTCCTCCTCCCGCCCCTTCAACAAAAAGATCTGCTTTCCATACATGGAGATACGATAGACTGAGGGAAAATGTTTCCGCAACGTCAAGAACTGCCCATGAACATTTTCACCAGTGGGGAGGAGAAAACCATTGGAGATCAGCTCCTTTAACATTTCAAGGGTTTTCCCTCGGATCCCCGGCCATCCACAGTTCCTCCCTGGGATATCCCTTGTCCAACGATACACCGCACTATATGAAACATCATACTTCTGAGCAGTCTGGAATTTCGATGTACCATGCTGTACATCCTGCCGAATCGCCTCAATCATATCCCTAGAGAGAACCCTTTGTGTCCGTATGTCCTTCGTATGATTCCATACCGTCCGATACGAAATGCCAAGATTCCGTGCCACCTGCGCCTTCGACGTACCATTCAATACCTGTTGTCTGATGAAATTAATGGTTTCTTTCGAGAGAGATTTGTTCCGTGACATCATTAAAGAGTGTAAAAACCTGTATAAAAAGATTATGGAAAATCAAGTGATTATACACCAAATTTCCATTCTTTTATTCAAATGATAGTTTTTGTCTGTCGGCCAGCATCAGGAACAGGCACAGGTGACCAGGGGCGAAAACGAGCGACCCCGTACCGCAACATCACCAGATCACTGTTATCAATCGCCCGCAACGGTACTATTTTAAAGACGTAATTCCCCGTATTATACATAAGGGAGACACTCGGCCCTTGCGACGAACCCCACCAATTCTGCCGCACATCAAAAAAGAACGACCCCCAACTGTACACACCAGCGGAATCAATAAATTGAGAATTATTCCGGCCGTTACCAACGATGTTACATGAGGTTAGCTGCGCTATCGAGAATGGGCAAAACACACCAATGTTGGTATTATTCGCGATTATACAATGATGAATTTTTGTTATCCGTGTTCCAAATAAAAATATCCCAATATGATTACCAATGAAATCACAATATGAGATTTCATTGTTCCGAGGAAATTTTAATACAATAAATGTCCCTGCGACATTCACACCGTCCGTGGTCTGAAAAAGAAAACTGCAATTTCTGATGATGTTGTTCTCGGATCTGTCCAAATAAATACCATTGTAATTATGATCAAACACACAGTTCTCGATAATATTCTCCGATAGACGCTCAAGAAAAAGCCCATAACGACCATTACCATGAAACGAACAGTTCCGGAAAATCGAGCCGGAGAGGTTCTGGATAGAGCCACTCAGCCACACACCCTCATATCCATTACCTTTGAATGAACAGTTTTCGATGAGATAGTGTAAAACGTCCTGATTAGGAACATCCGCAAGTAAACCCCAACCAGAATTATTGGAACATTCTGTTTTCTGCAGGGTTAACCCTGAGGATTCTGAAATGAAAATACCAACATACATATTATAACAACGACAGGAAACAATACTGACATTCGCCGAATAGCGGATACTAATCCCATACCCATTTTCATACGGATAGTCAGAACATGTACAATTCACAATCGTGTTACCCGGTGAATATCGAAGATAGATTCCAATCTCACTCTCGGAAACAACTGTTATTTCTGTCCTCCCATGCGTCACCTCGGATAGTTGAATTCCCTGACAGTAATCTTCGGAATCATGAAAACCCTGTATGGTACAATTCCGTATGATAAAATACGCGTCGGTATCGTTTATAAAAATCCCTTGCGACGCTGACCCATCACTGACAATCACCCAATCCTCGATAATATATGGGTCATCAACTGTCCCATTGCCTCCAGAAACACCATTCTCCGAAGTGAATTGATCATTGCCGATAATACGAATCGGTGGATCACCACCAGCTATCATGTTTTCAACTGACGTTTTGACGGCGATATCAGTGCCTGACAAAATCGTATTAAGCAAAACGAATACGAAAACTGATAACACAACAAATTTCCTATTCATGATTTTTATAATACCAATCAATTTTATATATTTTTTCCTTGTTATAAAAAAAAGTTAAGAAGATGGCGTATAAAAGCCATCCACTTTCTGATTAGTTTCTAACAGACCACCTGGACTCGGGTGTCGCCTACATCGGCCGCATATGTATAGACAAATTGTCCATTATCAAGCAGTACATCCGAGATATCACAGTCCACCGTTGTAATCCCGAAATTCGTTGAACTATCAACATCAAGGCTGTACGTCGTATTAAAGTAACCGCAGCTGTTCTGCCAGTAATAACCGGTATCGGAATACATTGCTGATCCAAGCTGCCCTACACCAGAATTGATATGAACAGCATTCACCAAAGTCGCTCTCGTATGACCCATCCAGCCAACACTCCATGCCTGTCCAAGAAAACCGATATAATTGTTTGAATTTTCATCATCATAATCATGGAGTGTGACACTAACGCCCATACTCGGGTTCGGATAATTAACGGACTTAGAGAGTATAGGGTCTAATAACGCTCCCTCGTGTACAACGAAAAATCTATTCAACGACTGTGGTGATCCGCCTGAGTAATGATACACCAACGCGATATACGGATTCACAATCTTTTCACCGTTGTTAAATTGTATTTCATGAGCAATGAGATTTGGTGTATAAATAGCGTTATAAGATCCATAATCCATATATATATCAAATTGACCAAGCTTCCAATCGCCTTCCTCGGATGACTGATCACCACTTACGTAGAAGAAGGTCTGAGATTCCAACATGTCCTCCTCATCATCAAACCTACCACTCTCATTCCACCCAGGCAACCACGACCAAATATTCGGGAAATTATCATTCGCTTCAATCCGGAAATGAGAATATGGTTCAAATGATGAATCCGGGTCAAATAACACACCAACGATGCATCGATCCTGTCCCCATGTCGTGAAATTCACAGCCTCTTCAGTATTATTGATTTTCACTGCGGCATTCAGATAACACACCAACGTCGCCTGCGTATTAACTTTCAGGAAATCATCATCAAACTCAATGCGTAAACGAAGACGACCACTATCATTATAACCAGTATCCGCCTCATAGTTCACTACGCTATACGCGGTACCCATCTCTGAATTATTATCATCGATGTTATACGCGATAAGACTGAACATCACGCAATAATCAGGATGAGATCGTTCCTCGATATTCACCGACCAATTCGCAACAATATCACCTTCACCGGTTTCCCAAGCGACATAATCATCGGTCGCATTCGCATGTCCAACACCAACAAAGTCAACCTCGTCCAGTACCGACGATACATTTAATTCACTAAGCCAGAGGTCTCCTACAAACGCTCTCCCTTCATGCAAAACCGGGTCGGATTTCACGATATTCATAAATACTGTTTGGGTGCTCACTAGCATCAGCAGTATACACAAAATACTGCCCAAGACATATTTTTCCTTCATTTTCTTGTTCCTCCATTTTTTATAATTGACAAGAACAATGATGGTCATAAGTAATCAAGTGAAATGAAAAAAGAAAACAGATTCCTGCCAAGAAAACGTAGTCTGCCAAAGAAACTGTAGTCTACCAAAGAAAACAAAAATTAATGAACCATGAGATACTGGTAGGATACCCGTGAAAGAGAACCTCCCGACCATCATCACTCTCCTTCAAGGCCTCAAAGGTCTCACAAAACAAGAGGCAAAAGCCTTCATCAGAATATGCAGCAAGAAATCAGTCAGCGTTAAAGATGTGATGACAAACTTTTCCGATCTCGGTACCAACATCTGCCGATCAAATGCCTATCAAATCGTTGAAACATTCACCCATGAACACCTCATCTTCCCCATCGATAACGAATCAAACGCCCAACATTACAAGGCGATCCACCCCAAGACACTCTTAGAACAACTCAAAGGAGACCATACCAAACTCGAAGGAGAAATCGCATTGCTGGTAGAATCCTATGAAACCGCGGATTATGACGATAAAGACCCAAAAATACTCTCTCATATCTTAAAATCAGAAAGCGAGATCCACACAGAATCACACATCCTTTATCAGAAAAAATGCAAACTCTATATCATCCATCAAGATGATGAACGGTTAACCACCTTTTTTACCTCCCTTGAACCGTTAGGGAAAATCATTAGAGGAAACACCAATGTGATTCTTTTTGCCACAGAGACTCAAGAGATCAAAGGCATCATTGAACTGACAAAACGAATTGATAAAGAAGGGAACCTCAGAGTCTTCGGATCACTCCTCCATGACCCTGAGAAATACGATTACTATTATGAAAAAGGGGTGAAACACCATCGATAAAGGAACCCAAGTCCTCCTCTCCGTCATCTATCTTCTTGAAGAGGTATGGGGCCGGACCTACTTACAGAAACTCTTATTCCTCCTCAACACCGAGGTCTACAAAAACAGTCTATTCACATTCACAGGATATAAATACGGGCCATTCAGCATCCAAATCAATGCGACAATGACCAATCTACATAACGAATGCATCATCGAGGAGCATGCACAACGAGCAAAAGGAACAGCCATAGGCTATCAGTACCATCTGACCGCAAAAGGAAAAAAAATCGCACAGGACATCATAGAAAAACAACTCACCTTGAAAGAACGAAAAACATTAATCGAATACACACAACACTTCGGACATTACACACCAACTGAACTCCTCTTATATGTGTATCATCGATACCCGGAGTTCACCCGATACAGCATATTCGAAAAATAACTCATCAATAAAAAAATTAGAAAATCAGGAGCATTAATACTTTACCTGATTTCCATATTTTTCATCATTGATCATTCGTCGCTGAGTTGTTAGGTTTTGCTGAACTGCTACCAAGCTTCAAGGCGCACATCATCATCTGTTCTTTGGATGTTTCTCTCTGGATCCTTGCTGACATCCTCCTCTGCCTCGCCCTGTTCGGAGCGATAAAAGAAGAACATCTCGTGACATCCAAATACTTCGGCACCATCCTCTACACCATCGACCCCGGAGGATGAACCCATGCCCTTCTCCATAGTCTTACAATAAATTGGATGAGAGTTCAACAGTATTCTCCATCATATTTTTCCATACCAAACCATGTTTTCATCCCACTATCAACATCTTTTAGCTCATCAGGCAAACCGTAGTAAATCATTCAGTGTATATTTCTGTCAGAATTTCCCTGCGTCCCTCCTTACTTTCGGAACTACTGAGCGGGGCGTCAGGTTTAAAAATAGGTAGGATATACAGCTTTCCCTATGAAAAAAGCTGATCGATGCATTTCATGCGGAAAAGGCTTACTCGAACAAGGTTCAACAACCTTCCAATGCCCAACCTGCGAAGTCATGATTGGACGATGCTCAAACTGCAGAGAGCAAAGTGTCGTCTACATCTGCCCGAAATGCGGATTCAGAGGACCATAGGAGGACTTGTTGATGGGGGAAGTAATAGCGCTTATTCGTCTCATGCCTGATGGCGTGGTAAGTGATAAGGATATGGATTCGATTTCTGCTGAAGTGAAAAAAGCAGTTCAGAAACCAGCTCGACTTGGCCGTGTGGAGATAAAAGAAATCGCATTCGGCCTCCGAGGTCTTGATGTGACGGTCGCTGTCCCTGATGTTGAGGGGGGACTGGATCCCATTGTGGAAAAACTTGGGAAAATAAAGAAAGTAGATAATGTCGAAGTCGTTGATGTCGGCAGAATCTAAGCTGCCTTCCCAACGGTTGTTTTCAGATACTCAACATAGGTTTCCATGAATTGTCGTCCTATTTCTGTGGGGTAGTAGATGGGGTATGCGGAGTTGGTAGTGTCTCCTTCGATGAGCTCAGCTTCGTAGAGTTTGTTGATGTGCCATTTGACGACATGATGGTTGATGGTAAGAGCATGGGCAATCTCGAGGAGGTGTTTGCCTGGGTGGTCTGAGAGGTAGGCCATAATGTCTCTTGCGTTTTTGTTCCGCAGGATTGATTCAGCGACCGCTCGTTGTTTTACTTCGATGCCTCCTTCGACGAGGTAGTAGACTTTTTTTCCGCCGATTGCTCTGCTTCTGACCAGGTTGGTTTGCTCTAGTTTTCTGAGATGCCAGGCTGCATTGCTTGGTTTGAGATCGAGTTCCCTGGCGATCTCACGGAGATGACTTCCGGGGTATTCGTCGATGTACTCATAGAGGTTCTTTCGTATTTCGGTGTCCAGCACGTTTTCCGGGGTGACGTATTTGACCCCACCCATGAGGAAGAAGAACGCGAGCAGTAAGGCAACGACGGTGATGATGACCGCTACGGTTGTTATACTTGCTTCTGGTTGGATGTTTGGTGGTGCAGCAGTACACGTCGTGACTGCGATGCCTACAAATAAAACTAGTGTTATGACTATACTTTTAAGGATTCGCATCGTTGTTCCCATCCTTTTATTTTGCATCCCTGCAAGGATAAGAAATCAGTTTGGTGCTTAAATACCTTCCTTCAAATGAGGGAGAGAGGATGAGTATTGGAAACCCTAAAATATCCCACCTATTCTAAATGAGAAGGGTGAAGGGCAATAGATTTTACATGTCTTCATATATCAAATAAAGTAGATTATGATAAAATTGCTACATTCTTTGATTCCGTTTTATTAGTAAGTATGGCTGTAACGAATTAAACATAGTTGAAAAGAGAAAGAATGAAATCATCGATTCAGATTTAGAAATCACATGCAAAAACAAGCTATGATCATTGGAATTCTTTTTCTGCTCATCATTGCGGGTTTGAGTGGATGCAATCAAGTTGACAATGAGAGGAATAAATTTATTGGAACGTGGATATCGGAATTAAAACTTAACCCGATGGGTGAAAATACTTATACAGAAACCAGGACCTTCTACGAAAACGGCTCCTACGTTACCACGAACATGGGACTGGGTCGTATCCCAGGCGCCTGGCATCTTGCTGATGACATACTGGTCATTGACACGTATTTTCCCGGGAATTATCACTATTCTTTTTCCCAGAACAACAGCATTCTTACGATCATATCTGTCGCTGGAGGATTTACTGAAAATCTCACAAAACAATAAAAAAAAATTATTTATGCGTGAAGATGCCAACAAGGTCGTTCTTCTGTTTTTCAAGTCGTACGAATCCAATGCGTTCAAACTGCACGATCTCTCCAACAGGCACGTTAGAAACCGCTTTCTCTGCAAATCCCTTTAGCTCAGAAAGACTATTCGGGTTGTAGACTTCGTCTTTGAAAATAAGCCCAGGGACAATAACCGTAAGCGGGATATAATCAGCCGTTGTCCATTGGATTTTAGCAGTCTCAGGGATAAGTTCTTCTCCTGCGTAGGTCCCGGTAAGCTCATCACCAGTTTTTGTTACCTGAACATTGAATAATCCCTTCAACCGGAAGATGTCCCCTGTTTTCATCTTCTGTGCATCGTCTCGTGGTATGAAAAATGATGAACCAGTTTGGATACTTCGATCACCCATAGTTGCATCAGGGTGCAACGACAGTTTTACGGTTTTTTCCGGTGCACCAACAACTGACAGTTGTACAGGATTTGGAACAAAGTAGTATCGTTTCACCCGTGGGTCAAGATATTTCCGATTCACGGATTCAACCAAACTGAAATCAACAACCGATTCCACCTTTGAAAACCCTTGCTGAAGAACAAATTGTTTTATCGCTTCAGGGACAATACCTCGTCGCTTCAACCCACGTAAGGTTGGTAATCGAACGTCATCAAACCCAGATACCATTCCTTGCTCGATGAGGGGTTTAATCTTTCGTTTGGACACCGGCATCCCCTCAATCGAAAGCCGGGAAAACTCCATCAGATGAGGCGCCCGCAGGTTCAACAGACTCAGAATACGGAAATACACCGGATCTCGTAGCTCGTACTCCTTGGTCCGGAACGGATGCGTTACCCCACTGATGCTATCCTCAACAGCCCCAGCGAAATCATACGTCGGCCACACATGGAATTTATCACCGGTTAACGGATGCTTCGTTTCAATGACTCGGAACAAGGTCGGGTCGCGCATCGCGGTGTTCTCACTACTCATCTCACCACGTAACCGAAGAATCCCATTTATTCCTCGAGTGTTTAGCATCTCCTTCCATAGATCCAATCCAACAGGACCGGTGAGATTCTCCCGACACGCACAGGTCTTTGCATTAAACCGGCCTTCTTTAATTATCTCTGAGGTGCATTTGCATAGATATGCATCTCCCTGTCTGATGAGCTGCTCAGCAAATTTGTAATGAGTCTGGAGATGATCAGAGGTATGATACTCGCTGTCCCATTGGACCCCGAGCCAACGTAAATCCTCTTTCTGCGCATCATAAAACTGCAAGTGAGCGTTCTCAGGGTTTGTGTCATCAAAACGTAATATAAACTTCCCTTCATACATCTGGGCGTACTCATAATCAATGACCGCTGCTTTCGCATGGCCAATGTGTAGATACCCGTTCGGCTCAGGGGGAAAACGCGTCACCACTTTACCGTTCTCAGCAAAAGGTAACGGGGGAAGGGAAAAATCTTTTTCTTTCTTTTCTTTTTGTAATAATTCAGGGGCAAGTACGGTAAGCTCAGCGAGCTGATCAGCAGCAGACATTGCATTTATTTCTGCAACAACCTTGGTGATAACCGGGATAATCTCTGCAGGCTTCACCCCGTCTTTTTTCAACGCCGCGATTACCTTCCCGGCAACTGCTTTTTCATTCGCTTTTCCGTTAAATGCCACCGCATTCTGCAACGCGAACTTCCGAGCCTCTGTCTGAATCTTCTCAGTGAACATGATTACTTTTCTCGTTGAACCGTATACTCGATAAGGTGATACAAGAGTTCTTTCGCTTCGGATTGCTGCAGTACCGTTATGGCAGCTTTCGCTTCGTTGACATAATGTAACGCACGCTGCTGCGCATACTCTACAGACCCAAGTTCTCTGAAAAGGGCATAGACATTCATGACATCATGGTCTGATGCACTGTGGTTCCCAAAAACATCATCAAGCAGTTTCTTGTGTTCCCCAGACGCATGAGACAGACTATGTACTGCGATGAGTGTCTTTTTCCCATTTCTGATATCATTGCCGATATCCTTTCCAAGTGTTGTTGCTGTGCTGCTCATATCAAGGTAATCATCCCAGATCTGAAACGCGAAGCCCAGTGCCATCCCGTAGGTCTTCAACGCTGCAACCTCTTGTGGGTTCCCCCCACCGATCAAACCACCACCTTTTCCAGCTAGTTCAAATAACGCACCGGTTTTTTTACTAATCATTTCCAGATACTCTTGCTCTGTTACTGTTTTTCGTTGTTCAAATTCCATATCCAGTTGTTGGCCTTCACAAATAGAAATGACGCAGTTGATAAAATCCTGTTGTAATTGTTTAAAGATTGGGAAATCAACAGCGGTACTCAGGACCGCTTCAAAGGATTTCGCAAACAACAAATCCCCTGCAAGGATCGCAGCTGGTTCACCGAATTTGACATGTACTGCAGGAAGGTTCCGTCGAAGCTGGGAACGATCCATGATATCATCATGAACCAACGTGAAATTATGTATCAGTTCAAGACCGGCAGCAAATGGCAAAGCCTTCTGTGCATCACCAGCGACGCTTTCACAGGAAATCATGGTCAGAAACGGTCTGATACGTTTCCCACCCGCAAAGGGGAGATGTTGTGATGCCTCATACAGTATTGTAGGTTTTTTTAGTGGTAAGTACTGCTGCCAATAGGTATTAAACACCGTGCTTCGTTTCAGAAGTTCATTCTGTACGTCCATATTTCACTTCCACGGTTGATAACTTTTCAATGGTGTCAACACCAACAAGAAACATCGCGATCCGTAACTCCCGGGTAACGACATCTAGTTCTAGCTCCAGGGATTTTTTATCCTTCAACGCTGGTTTCAAGAGAGCATGTGCCATGCCAGCTGCGTTTGCTCCAAGAACCAAGGCTTTTGCGATATCAAGCCCATGGCGAACCCCACCGGTAGCAATGATAGGGAGTTCCCAGTTGGTTGCTTTTCCAGTCTCAAGGATACAGGTTGGTGTGGGGATCCCCCAGTCCCAGAACGTCTGCCCTGCACGCATGTCGTGTGTGTCTCCTTTGATTTTTGCACGGTAGTATTCCACCGCGGAAAAAGATGTGCCTCCAGCTCCACCGACATCAATCCCAGAAATCTTTGTCTTTTTTAGTTGATGAGCAACCTTGCCAGAGATTCCAGCACCACTCTCCTTGATAATGATGGGGAGACTAAACTCTCGTGAAAGCATATCAATCGTCGCAAAGCAACCTTTTGCATGTGTTTCACCTTCTGGTTGTATCGCTTCTTGTAAAAAGTTTAAACATACTGCGAGCACATCTGCATCAATCATTTCAACGATCTTTCCTGCGTTCTCTAGGATCTGTTTTTTATCCCAGAGAACCATTTGAGATGCACCGATGTTGGCAATCTTTAATGGGATATCATAATTCTTGATGACACTATAGGTTTCTGTAAGTTTCGAATTTTCCAACGCAGCACGTTGTGAACCAACACCCATACCGATTTGGAATTTTGACGCAGCAGCAGCAAGATGGTCGTTAATCTTCTTTCCTTCTGAATACCCACCGGTCATTCCGGAGATAATCAGTGGTGCCTTGAGTTTCTTTCCGAACAACTGGGTTGATAGTTCGATTTCGTTTTCGTTAATTTCCGGTAGCGCGTTATGGATAAGCTGGACGTCATCCCAATAATTATGATGAGCGGCAACATTTTCCTTTAATGAGATTTGCACGTGTTCACGTTTCCTTTCCTCTGTCTGGCTCATATTTTAGCTCCATACACGATCGTGGACCGTACCTTCTTCCCTTGTAAGGTATCATATAATCGGTTATGTATATTCCCATTCAATAAAATAGTGTCTACAC
>CAZGIV010000068.1:0-10995 GCA_964526175.1 uncultured Thermoplasmatales archaeon
AACAAACATGTCGTCACTGATGCAGAAAATATCACGGTGACCTTCTCAAACGGAGACGGCTATCCAGCGACCGTCATTGGTTCTGATGCCTATTCTGATCTAGCAGTGCTCACCGTGGATGCACCTCGTATGGAATTCCATCCTCTTGAAATCACCAGCTCCTCAACCTTACAAGTCGGTGATCCTGTCGTCGCCATCGGCAGTCCCTTCGGGTTAGGCGGAACGATGACAACAGGAATTGTGAGCCAACTAGGGCGAACAATACAAGATTCAGTCGCAGGTAACTTCCCCGTCGCAAACATCATTCAAACAAGTGCAGCGATCAACCCGGGGAACTCAGGAGGACCTCTTTTGAATTACGAAGGCGAAGTCATCGGGATTACCACCGCGATCATACAGAATTCAAACGGACTTGGTTTCGCGGTACCATCAAATACCATCCTACGCGAAATAGGTTCCCTTATCACGACCGGGACCTATGATCAACACCCCTGGGTAGGGATATCAGGAACAGACATGACCTATGCAATCGCACAAACCTTAGGAGTAAATGTGACCTATGGGTGGCTTATCACGCAAATTACAGATGGCGGAGCAGCAGCCCAGGCAGGGTTACAGGGTGGAAATCAACAGGTGAGAGTTAACGATGCTTGGGTCGTAATCGGGGGCGACATCATCATCGCTGTTGATGGAACACGCATCATCAACGGTGATACCTTCATGTCCTACCTCGAGGAGCACACCACGCCACATCAAACCATCATCGTCACTATTGTACGCAACCATCAAATCCTTGACATCCCAGTCGTACTTAAACAACGACCAAGCACGAGTTAACCAACCCGTGAGTTGTGCTAAGACTTCCCTGCTTTTCATTCCTCCTCTTTGTGTTAACATCTTGGCACAACTCCTTTCTCTTTTTTAATTTACTTGTATCACATACCGTACAGATTACCAGAAAGTAAATAGTACTATTCAGAGAACCTATTGACACATTTATAATAAATTACCGTTTTGAGAAGTTGTTCATTTTTCCTCTAATTCGGAATGGAATTGGGAATGATTTGGGAAAAACCGATATATAGTTTTGAAATCTAATTTAGGATAATAAAAAAACACGACAACACGGTAATTCAGATAAATGGAGAAAAACACGTTGACAATAAAGGTGAAAAAATGAATACAGTAATAATAGAACTCCAAGATGTAAAGAAAATCTACAAAATGGATGGTGTGGAAACCCCTGCCCTCCGGGGTGTTGATCTAAAAATCAACAAAGGCGAGTTCGTCGCCATCATGGGCCCAAGTGGCTCAGGAAAATCCACATTGCTACATATGGTAGGAGCACTTGATAGACCAACCTCCGGAAAGGTATACCTTGATGGCGTTGATATCTCAACCTTAAAAGAATCAGACCTTGCCCGCTTACGTGGAAAAAAAATTGGCATCGTCTTTCAATTCTTCAATCTCCATCCGACACTCACCGCACTCGAAAACATCGAACTGCCAATGATTATCGTCGAGAAAGATAAAAAAGAACGGCAACAACGAGCCTTAGAGCTGTTAAAAGCTGTCGGCTTAGAACATCGAGCACATCACCTTCCGTCTCAGATGTCAGGGGGGGAACAACAACGCATCGCGATTGCTCGCGCATTAGCAAACGAACCTGAGATCATCCTTGCAGATGAACTCACAGGAAATTTAGATACGAAAACAAAAGCGGAGATTATGAATTTTTTATTACAATTACAGAAGGAGAAAAAAATGACCGTAACCGTGATTACCCATGAGCTGGAGATAGCACAATATGCTGAAACAATCGTACATATCGTTGATGGAAAAATAAAGGCAGGTGGTTAAAAAATGAAAAAAACATATTTATCGATCTCTCTGATCCTAAGCGGTCTGCTTCTTTTTGGAACGATAGGAATCAGCACGGTATCAGCAGCAGGACTTCAGGTGACCTTCTCCACAAACCCCACTATTGTTGTACCTGGAACAAATGGCTACATTGAAGTGGATCTCAAAAGCACCTCATCGCCGATAAACAGCATTGAAATCACTGCAACATCATGGGATCCTACTACCGTTATTTCCCAAGGAAACTGGGACGCCAAGGTCGGAAGTTTGGACAGTGGTGAATCCTATTCCGTCATCTTCGAATTTAAAATACCAAGTACCGCAACTCCAGGGTTATACCAAGTGGTTTTTGACGTCTCTGGAGGAAACACTATCAGACAGACGGCAATCATACAAGTAGCAGATGCAACCGTTTTAGACATTACCTCAGTGACACCAGCATCGATAACAATCGGGGAAGCAACAACCCTTCTCTTTAACATCACAAATAACGGGGGAGCGGATCTACAGAATATATTGTTCACCTGGACAGACCAAAACAATCTCATTTTACCCACCGGTGCAGATAACAGGGTCACTATCCCAGTCATCGCTGCGAAAAATCATACGGAGGTACCCATCACCATCATGGCAAGCTCCGGGCTTTCACCCGGTATATATCCCCTTACAATTACAATGGAATATTACGATCGGACAGGGACCAAACAAACAGTGACTTCAACTGTTGGTATGCAAATTACGGGTACGACAACATTTGATGTCGTCGTTCAACAATCAGCAAGCGGATCAACAACGTTTTCTATTGTGAATACCGGAGCTAATGTCGCATCATCAGTGATTGTATCAATTCCCCAGCAACCAAATTATCAGACGAGTGGTACATCCTCATCTAGTTTAGGAAATCTTGATGCGGGTGATTACACTCTGGCAACCTTTCAGCTCACCTCCACAGCTACGAACATAACCTCACAATTCCCGTCATTCAACAGAACAGGAACAAGCGTTCCACAGGGAAGAAATTTCACTGGACGAAACCAATTTATGAATCAATCGTTTACCGGGCTTATGGGGACTGGACTTCTTGTTGATATAACATACACCGATGTCTTTGGAATACGGCAGACAACCCAAAAACAGGTCACCATTTCCTCGACTTCTTCGTTTGGTTCATTAAGCAGCTCAACGTCATCGACAGGAACACAAAATAGCTTTAACAGAAACTTCAATGGCCAAACACAAACAACATCCAATGGTTCAAGTAACAGTCTAGTCTATATTGCTCTTGGTGTTGCTGGTATCATCATTATCATTGGCATCATTCAGTTAGGGCGAAAGAAGAAACTGTCTCATTTCTCAAAATTATTTAAGGGAAGAAAAGAATGAAGCTTGCTGATATTTTCAAACTTTCATTGAACAGTCTTACCCATCGTGGGTTACGCAGTTGGCTCACTATCCTTGGGATCATCATCGGAGTTGCAGCAGTCATCGCGATGCTATCTATAGGCGCTGGGATGTCTCAAAGCATGAATGCACAGATGTCAAGTTTCGGTGCAGATGTTCTCACAGTAAGCGCAGGTTTTACACGAGCACAGGGGCCCACAGGAGGCTTCGAAGGAAGATTCCAACCAGGTGGTGGATTTGGGGGTGGTTCGTCTCAAACGTCAGGTACATCCTCAACAACCGCGCCAAAATTAACTGACGCAGATATTCTTTCGATATCTGATGCACAAGGTGTTGAAACAGTATCAGGGATCGTCACCGGTCGCTCATCAGTCCAATATCTCGCTCAGACCGTGTCGGTGACTATCGAAGGGATTAATCCAACAGCTTGGAATGAGATGACGACATCTCAATTAGAATCGGGGAGATTCCTTGAATCAGGGGATGGCATGAGCGTCCTTATCGGAAATAGCGTTGCTCATGACATGTTTGATTATAACCTCACCGAAGATACTACGATAAAAATCGGTGGAAAAACATTTAGCGTTGTAGGAATACTCAAACAATCCGGTACCGGTAGCTTTGGGGGAGATGACAGAACAATATTTATGACAACTGAAGCCGGACGAGGCGTTATAACAGGTTTGGACACTAACCAATACTCCTCTATACAAGTGAAGATAACGGACACTAATGCTGTTGATCAAATCACGCAAAACATCGATCAGGCGCTCTATGCTTCGCGAATGGTCACATCGGACACCGCGGATTTTACGGTGACATCACCGACCGCGATGCTTCAAACCATTCAAAGCACCATGGCGACCTTAACGTTTTTCCTCACCGGTATTGCTGCGATCTCTCTTCTTGTGGGTGCGATTGGGATTGCAAATACCATGTTTATGTCCGTGATGGAGCGAACCAGACTTATCGGCATTCTGAAATCCATTGGAACACGTAACTCTGAGATCATGAAACTGTTCCTAACAGAATCAGGGATCATTGGCCTCATGGGCGGACTCCTGGGGGTATTCCTTGGGCTTATTGTCGTCGGGGTTATCTCCAGTGTTGGCATCAACATTATGGGGATGGGGAGTAGACTGGGGGCAAACACCTCAGTTGCAGTGGTTACCCCAGAGCTTATCCTGTTTGCATTATTATTCTCAACGATCATCGGAATCATATCAGGGTTAATCCCTGCCCGGAAAGCAGCGAATCTGCAGGTTGTAGAAGCGATGCGAAGTGAATAAAATATGAAACAAGAACACTTTACCCAACCGCTGGTTATCACCGTTGTATTACTTTTTTTAGTTGTTTGTTTCAGCGGATGTACATCAAATCAAAGTACAAACCAAAGTGATAATATCTTCACTGGCTCCTGGGTTGGGAATGTCCCGATGCCGCTGTTTGGGAGAAATGGGAATGCTTCGATTTCCATGATAACATTTTCTGGGGACGCTGTGGAAATGATGGTAAATTCTGAACAAGGTACCTTTACGACAAACTATACCTATTCCCTAAATGGGACTACCTTGGTCTTAGAACCACAATTTAATGGTAGAGGCGGATTGCCCGGACAACAACCATTTAATGGTACGCGACCAGGGAATTGGACCAGACCACCGATGAATCAAACAGGGCCGATAAATGGAACGTATCCCTTTAATGGAACGAGACCGACAAATTGGACCAGACCGATGAATGGAACCTTGAATCCTGGGACTGAGCGACCGTCAATGTCAGTATCTTTTATATATAGCGTCAATGAAGACCATACTGTTCTCTACCTCAACGGTGCTGAATTTAGAAGAATATAACTTCGTTTGAAAAAACTACCACTCTCCTGTCTCAACTTCGAATCAATGTAGATATCCTAGAAAAAAAATGAGCAGCATCAAACTAATTTTTGGTCGCCCTCATCGACGTTTCATTACTATTTGGGTGTGATTTGGGAAAAAAATATTTAAAGACCTCATCCCTATTTTTATTCAAATTGGGGAGTAAAATATGAAAGTAAATCTAAAAGAAATCACAAGCCTCTTAGTTGTAGTACTTCTGGTTGGAACTATTTTTCTTCCCATCCAAAGCACAACTATACAAGCTAACACACTTCAGAATCCTTCAAAAACTGGAAAAGATACACAATACTGGGCACTCGTGGTCGGTATTGGTAAGTATGCTGAAAACCCAGAACAAAACCGACCGGATATGATTCTAGAAGCAAACGATTTCAGAAACCTTCTTCTCCAATCACCGTGGTGGTCCGCAGATCACATTAAGATAATTACTGCTGAGAACGCCACAGGCAGTAATATTTTTGCTGGGTTCCGATGGCTCAATAAAATGGTTGGCCCTGATGATGTTGTCGTTGTTTATCTGTCAACCCATGGAAGCTATCTCCCCTTTGACATCCCACCTAGAGATGAGGCGGACTCTACTGACGAATTCCTGGTCACTTACTGGGGATTTGCCTACAACACCTCATTTATCACTGATGACGAAATAAACATCATGCTAAACAGACTGAAAAGCAATAACGTCTGTCTTATTGTCGACAGTTGTTATGCCGGTGGGTTTAACGACCATTGGAAACTGCTCAAGATCGCACCTGAACAACACCGTGTTATTCTCATGGGCTCTTGTGAAGATGAGTTATCATACTCCGGTGGTTTTGCCCCGTATCTCATCGACGGCTTACGAGGATATGCAGATAGCAATCAAGATGGAATTGTCACTGCTGAAGAGGTATTTGCCTATGCGCTACCGCGTAGTGTTCCGCGACAGACTCCTACGATGTATGACGGGTATCCTGGGGAACTTGCTCTTACCACCAACACGCTCTCTTCATCATCGTCTCGACAACAGGGGAGTACATCGATGCTTCCTTCTAATAGTATCGGGATCTTAGCGGAGAGCTCAGTACTCTGTGGCTATATTTCCAGCTCCGGGCAACCCATCGACAACGCCCAGGTCTCAGTCTCAGGCCGCATCAATTACCAGGAGACGTACACCAACTCTACAATGACAGATCCCACAGGGTTCTACTTTATGCATGTCCCTGTGATGCGTATCCGTGTTACTGCATCAGCGCAGGGGTATTGTGACCAGTCTACCAATCAGTTTCAAGTCAACGAGAATCACACCTATTGGGTGAACCTCTCGCTTGTTCCTCACCCGCCAGAGACCGCGATTGTCCGCGGTTATATCACTTCGGAGCAAAATAGTACTCCTCTCATGGCAAATGTTTCCCTCCGATGGCAGGGGAGTAACGATGGGACCTATCGGAACACAACGGGTTCAGATGCTACCGGGTTCTATCAGATGAATGTCGCTCCAGGAGAAATCAGCATCGATGTATCCAAAGAAGGTTATTTCAGTGAATCTCAAGACAACCTTAACATTACCACCGCTCAGATTCTTTGGGTAAATATGTCTCTGGATCCCTTCCCTGTTGAGACATCCACCGTCTGCGGCTACATCACCGATAATGCAACAGGGGAACCACTTCCCGGTGTCCGCATTGATGTACTCTGGGCGAACTTCTCCAGTGGTCATGAGTACTCAAGGGGCACTCAGACGAACGACTCAGGGTTCTTCAGCATGCCAATCGCACCAGGGGAACTCTACATCAGCCTCCGTGAAAACGAATATAATTATTACGACCCGTACCGACATGATGCTATCGAAGGAAAACCACTCTGGATGAACATCTCCTTACAACAATCAAGTATCAGCGTCGATATCGCAAAACCATTAAAAGCCTTGTACATAAAGAACCAGCTGATTATGCCATGGACATCGACAAGAATCATCGGTCCGATTGACATCGAAGCAACCAGTACTGATTTCTTCTATGGACCTGGAGGAGGACAATGGCAGGTGCAAAAAGTCGAATTCTACATCGATGGTGTGCTAAAAGGCAACGCGACGTCAGAACCATACCTCTACAATTGGAGTGCAAGAACCCTGGGAAAACATACCATCAAGGTCGTCGCCTATGGATTTCACAACGATACCGCAAGTAAGGAAATCGAGGTGACAAAATTTTTTTAACCCTCCTTTCTTTTTTAAACTAAACTGTGTATCTTTTAATTCTTTGCGAAATCACTGAAAGAGTATTTTTTTATAAGAAGAAAGTGGGAGCAACCTGCATTCTTTTTTTTAAAAGATTACAGACTATGTATATTGTTGTGATAGTGTTTAATACTTAGAAATCAAGACAGAGAGTATCGAGTAATCTTATAGTTATTCTCCCTGTATGGTGTTTTTTTACAAAAGTTTATTATCTCTTTAAGAATTCTCAGGTTGCTGATTTATGGAGGAATTATGAAAATGGATATTATGAAAATAGTAAATCAAACGAAAAATCTTATGATAAATCCTAAAGGAACACTATTAAAACTTCGGGATGAACAAGCGACCATGAAAGATATCATTATCTATCTGGCAATTGTTGCTGTGCCAACATTCCTTGGTATGTTGATAGGGTATGGTTTCTTCTGGGGTGGTTTTGGGAACTTCCTTGGTTATGCGTTTGCTATGGCAGTTATAACCTATATACTGTCCATTGTTGGAATCATTGTTTTTGGTTTTCTGCTCAATGCTCTTGCAGGTAACTTCAAATCAAAAAAGAATAAGATGCAAGCATTAAAGCTCGTGTCATATGCTGCGACACCATGGTTACTTCTTGGTATTGTAAACATTTTCCCGGTAGCGTCAATTATCGCACTTCTCGGGGGAATCTATGGTTTATATATTCTCTATCTTGGAATACCAATTTTTATGGAGACGCCAAAGGAGCAACAAATGCCTTATTTCGTAATTGGTTTGATTGTATTTATTGTTGTCATGGGTGTTGTCTGGTGGCTAAGCAGCTTTATCTGGACTCGGTTGGTTTGGAGTACTGTTTGGGGTGGTTATTACGGTGGCGGATATTGGTATCCCTACTAGTTATCCATCCGTAATAATCAAAACACAGTTACCTACTCTTCTATGATAATTCTGTCATGGAAGAGCTTCTTTCTCTTTTTTTTTCTTGTTACATAGGATTCCTTGTTAATGACATTCATTTGGGTATGATACATTCTGCATTTATTGTAATGTCGTTTCTTTTAGAGATCCTCATCTGTCGTTAAGAACATGTATTGATTGTGGAGCAGCAAAGAGCGCTAACAATGTTTTTTAAAAGATTGATGCAAGGGCAATATGAAATGAAAGCGTGTTTCATATTCTTATATTAATTGTATAAAAAATAAAGACGAATAAATAGGAGTTTTATTAATAGTGATAGGATTTACCGTCCTCAGAAGAGTAGCCGCTGTTATTCATATTTATCCAAGAACAAACCGTATAATGTTTCTGGGGAGGAGATTTGACAGCTCATTTTACCGCTAAAAATATTTTATGATAAGAAAAAATCAGGTTCCAATACCAGGGGATCTATATTCTCATCGGTTATAGCATAAATTCTTCTCGAAAATTTAAAATTCTCGATGAATGAAGGAAGAAAAAGTCTACCTAAACAAGCTCTTCATCATATGCGGTTTCTCCAAGAAGTGATTCGTCGATTGTTGATTCTTCATTTTCTGAAAGCTTGACTGGAGTTATTTTATTAATGATCCAGAACATCACATAGGTAAAGACAAACGCCCATGAGGCTGCAATGACTGTTGCAAGAACCTGTACACCAAAGAATGTTACATTTCCCTGAAGAAGACCGTTAACCCCATTAGGGTCAATCGCTGTCGTCGAAAAAATTCCTAACAGGATTGTACCTGTTATACCACCCACGCCATGGACGCCCCATACATCAAGAGCATCATCCCAGTTCTTTTTGTTTTTAAACCATATTGCGGTGTAACAAACAATGCCCGCGGTCATTCCGATAACCATCGCAGCAGCCGGAGTAACATACCCCGCACAGGGAGTTATGGTTGCTAGCCCAGCAATGCACCCAGTTAATAACCCGAGGAATTTTGGTTTTTTCTCAAAAACCCAAGCAAGAATGAGCCATGTGAATGCTGCGACTGATGCGGCAAGATCGGTGTTTAAGAATGCGATAACAGTAACCGAATCAACACTTAATTCACTCCCAGCGTTAAACCCATACCATCCGAACCACAATAACCCTGCACCAATTGCAACAAGCGGCAGACTGTGGGGAGCGAGTTTTCGTGCCGTATGTCGTTTTCCAACAAAGAATACGGCTGCAAGAGCTGCCATCCCAGCAGTAGCATGTACGACAATACCACCAGCGAAATCTTTTACGCCCCATTGAGCAAGGATGCCACCACCCCAGACCATGTGGACGAAGGGGAAGTATACCAAGAACAACCAGGCTACAAGAAAAATGAGATACGCCTTAAAGCGAACTCGGTTCGTAAAGGCACCAGTAATCAACGCTGGGGTGATGATCGCAAACATCATTTGATAGACAATGAAAACGTAAAGTGGGATACTAGGATTGCCTACGAAGGGAGTTGTTGGTGAGATGCCTTGGAGAAAAGCGTTGTCAAGATTGCCGATAATACCTCCAGTACCACCGCTAAAACATAATGAGTAACCGACAGCGAACCAGATTATATCGACAACAGCCATGGACACGAAACTTTGAATCATAATAGAAAGCACATTTTTCTTCCCAACAAGTCCGCCATAAAAAAAAGCTAAACCCGGTGTCATTAGCATTACTAGGCTTGTAGCCACCAGCATGAAACCGACATTGCCTGTATCAAACATGACAATTACGCTTCCTATAATGAGCAAAATTTTTTCTTATTTCATAAACAGATAAAAACGACGTAGAATCATTCTCTCTATTTATAATTACGGGTCTTGAATGTAATTGATTTTTTATCAATCTGATTATCAGCACGGGATAAATACAAATTTTAATTATATGTTCGTTTTCCTCCTGTAGAAATTAATAAAAAACGCTGGGGAGGAGATTTGACAGCCTATTTTACCGGTAAAAATACAACTAGGTTTTTATTCAAAACTAGGTATAGGAACACAAAGATTATAGGCTTCTAACTCTTTCAATAATTGAATGGGTGAAATTGTTTATCCTACTGTTGAGGAAATTCAGTATAACAATACGATTGCCATAGAAATGTTTCGAAGGAGTAAACATGACCAAGCAAAAACTATTAGTGTCTCGTACATACAAAAAGTCATTGATTCTATAAAAATTAAATCAGGTGATGTCTATGACAAAGCAGCAACTCTCCTCATTGAACTGACTCGAATGCATGCGTTTGAGAGTGGAAATAAAAGAACCGCTTTTCTTACGACAAAAAAATTTGTCATCACGAATGGAAAACGATTTAGAATTCCTGATAAAGAAAAGAATGTCAAGATAATGATAGGTATACGAGAAAATTATTATACTCAAAAGGAAATTAAAGAGTGGATTAAATATGGCAAAATCAAAACATTTAAAAGATAACATCTCAGAAGAAACAAGGAAAAAAATTGCTGAAGAAGAGTTTCGGGAAATCGTAAAAATCGCACAAGGTCATAAAAAAACGTTGCGTGCTTTAGCAAAGCATTAAATTTCTTTTTTGAGACAAATCGAAAAGATTGAAAAAAATTTAATCTTTAAAGAATGAAACATTATTCGAAAGAGAGTATGGTAAGAGTACGCTGGGGAGGAGATTTGAACTCCTGAGGTGTTGTCACCAGCGGTTTTCGAGA
>CAZGIV010000069.1:0-10977 GCA_964526175.1 uncultured Thermoplasmatales archaeon
GCCTTCCTATAATCGTATAGCAGAATATAAAACCCTCTGATTTTTTAAAAAAAAAAAATTGAAAGACAAATCTATAAAATACAACGATGTCATACATGGCAATAAGGATGAAAAATGGATTCGTACACTGTTTTTCCAAACCCCGTCCTTGATGTAAAAGGGATTATCGTCCAGCAATTCATCGACCAAAACATCAAGACCTTTCAGGATGCCTGTATCTATGTTCATGACCTACCGTATGGATACAATTCGACGACCGATGACATTTTGATACTATTTAAAGAAGGATATGGGTCATGTACGACAAAACATGCTGTTATCGCGACACTTGCTGAGGAACTTCATATCCCTGTGTATAAGATGATAGGAATTTATTCAATGGATGAAGAACTAGTTACCGGTACGAAACTGATCCTGGATAAATATCATCTACCGTACCTACCAATGATTCATTGTTTCCTTATCTATGATTCGTATCGTGTTGATTTAACAGAAGGGAACAACAATGGGAAGAATACTTCGATTGAAGAATTCCTGTTCACCAAAAAGGTTATACCAAATTTTTCTGAGAAGGATGAATACTTATTATATCGAAAAGTCGTGAAAGACAACATTCTACTAAGAAAAGAGATGGAAGGAATTACGATGATCAATATATTACATGCACGAGCCGAGGGGATCGCATTACTACGGTCAAAAGTTCCAACATACAATAAAAAGAAATCGATTTGATATGTCTTGGCACCAAATTTTTCTAGAGTAGTTTTACCTCTTCCTTCCGCATCTCACCATTTGGTAGATAATACCGCTTTTTTATCCATAAGGAAACATTTACTAGCGAGATAAGTACGGGTACCTCCATCAAGGGACCGATAACTGCAGCAAATGCTTGTAGTGAAGCAATTCCCCAGACACCGATACACACAGCAATCGCTAACTCAAAATTATTGCTTGCTGCGGTAAACGACTGTGTTGCAGCGAGAGCGTATCTGAATTTTAATTTGTAAGAAAACCAGAAGGAGATAAAAAACATCAGAAGGAAATACGACACCAGAGGAACAGCGACTCTGACGACATCAAAGGGTCTATTAATGATGTATAAACCTTTGAAGGAGAACATGATGACAATCGTGAACAGCAATCCAAGTAATGCTATGGGACTTATGTGTTTTACAAATGTTCCATCGTACCATTCCTTTCCCTTTTTCTTGATAAGTGTGTATCGTGATATGATCCCTGCAATAAAGGGGATTCCCAGGAAGATGAAGACGCTTTTTGCAATATCGATGATAGAGACATTAACATAGCCGGATGCGGCCGCACCGCCTATCCATCCGGAAAGAACAGTAATAAACAGATACGCAAGAAGTGAATAGAAGAGGATCTGGAATAAAGAGTTCAGGGCAACAAGAACAGCACAGTACTCACAATCTCCATCTGCAAGTTGGTTCCAAACCAGTACCATGGCGATGCATCGAGCAAGACCGACCATGATGATTCCCATTCTGAATTCTGGTAAATCAGGAAGGAAAACCCATGCAAGACCAAACATGAGGAGTGGTCCGATTATCCAATTGAGGAATAATGATGTTCCGAAGATTTTTTTTGCGTCTTTTGCCCTGAGAAGTTGATTGAGTTCTTCGTATTTTACCTTGGCAAGGGGTGGATACATCATCACAAGCAGTCCAATTGCTATAGGGAGGGATACAGTATCAAGACGAAATGAATCTAGTATCTCTGCTATACCTGGAACGAAATATCCGATGGCGATGCCAAAAGCCATGGCAAGAAAAATCCATAACGTTAGGTATCTATCGAGGAATGAGAGCTGTATTTGAGATTTTTCCGTCATATTTAGACCTCCATATGTGATTCTTTATCGATATTCATGTCATCGTATTTTTTTTACTGAATCAATGATATTAAAAATCTGCTTTGTCGTTGCTTTTATAAAATTATTTGTGCCTTCCTTTCTTCCTTCGATAAGACCAGCGGTCCTAAGTATTTTTATATGTTGGGATACATTTGGTTGAGATTTCTCTGTATAAGGTATGATTTCGCAAATGCATTTTTCTCCATTTCTTACACAATCAAGAATTTTTAAACGCGTAGGGTCAGCTAGCACTTTGAACACCTCTACTTCACCCATCACTAAGTATAAGTAAATTCGAATATTCAAATATTACGAATATTGAAATATTACCTGAAAAGAAGGTTTTATGGGCAGGTTCAAAAACTTCTGATAGGTATTGCTTTCTCTATAGTTTGCTAATGTTTACAACAACAAAATACTTCTGTCGCGATTGTGCACCAACTGGTATAAATCCTTAGATGAAATCGACATGAAGACAAGTTTTTATAGATATATTCCTATGGTTCTGAGGGAGGAATCTGTTGTTGGGGTTGTTGCTTTTGTTCGAGAGGTTTGCTTTGATAAAAAGATATCATCAGCAGGATAAACGCCACCCAAATCACAATAAAACCAATGAGAATGATCGTAAGAAGCGCTCCAACGAAGAACACAGTACCGGTAGTATGGAAGAGTTTTACCTCTGTTTTTCCTGAGAGCGTATTCATCGCTTTCTTGAAATAAAGGGATGCAAGAACCGTAAATGCAAAGAGAATGACAAGTCCAAGGACAATCGCTCCAACGAATGGGAGGATATTGTTGATGTTCACCGCGTTTTGCCAGTCTATCGCCTGCCATGAACGGAGCTCCATGAAGTTATTGATTCCTAAAGATGACAGAAATCCCATTGCTCCATAAATAATAATTCCAATGCAGACGACAACACCGATAATTTCAAACACAATAGTATATAACGTGTTATGTAAGATACTACCGTCCTTGTACGCATCTCCATATCCTTTTAATGCGATGAGGACAAAAATTAATCCTATAATCATGAAAACGCCTCCGATTGAAGGGATAAAACCTATCACCATCAGAAACGCACCAATAATGCCTAAGAGTCTGTGTGTTTGTATATCCATCCTTCTCACCACATTTCTAAACCAATTTAGAGAGGGAAAACATAATTCATAATAATAAGTATTTCGATATCATCGGTTTCATCTGGAATTATCCGTTGAATAAATCTTGTGTTAATCGGTACCTCTCATAGATAGACGTTATTCGTAAATGGATGTAGGATCTTTTAATCCTTAATTCATCAGATTACACCTCATGAATATTTAGTTTATCACTATATATTATAGTTACCACAATGAGGAAAATAGTTCTATATATTTTTAGTAAATAGAGACAGCTTTACCAGTATATTCTTACGATTTTTCAGGTTCCTCACCAATCAGATAATTAATCACTGTCTCTGAGATATCCTCTGAATATTCACCAATCCTTTGAATACTCTCAATGATATACCCGACGGAAAGTGCAATTGATCCTTTAAGATTCAACACCATGGCATTGATTTTATCGCAAAGATTCTCCAGTTTTGTCACTGCCTCGATAATCTCATTGGAGTTTTGAATATCTTTCCTGAAAAACGCGTTGATACTTCGATTGAACAGATCAAGAGACTGGTTACTTGCAATCAGCAACTGCTCGATGATTTTATTATCTATCTTACTGCTCACAAGAGTAGAGGTGTTTTCAGCGATACTGACCACGTGGTCAGCGATACGTTCGATAATCCTGCTGATTAAAAAACATGCAGAGGCGGTCCCATTGGTAATATTCATTTTTTCCGCCAGACTCACATGGCGAAGGATGATGTTGTGTTGCCGTGCGACTAACCAATGCAACCGATCAATATCGTTATCTCGCTGGATGACATCATCAGCGAGTTTCTTGTCTTTTGTTTGAAACGCCTGAATCGTATCCTCATACATCCCTTTGACGATGATATGCATCCGTTTAATGGTCCGATCAAACGGCATCTCAATAGGGTTGAGCAGATCCTTTAAGGTAATCGAGGTATCGGTTTCTTCAACCACCTCTTGACCGATTGCGGTCTGTGTAAATTCACGCACGACACTATGAATAGTCTCAGGGATTCTGGCAATTGAAGTAATTTTTATAATCGTATATCCCGCGATGTATGCCCCAATTAACCGACGCAGGAGAAACATCTGTTCAGGTGATTTCGTGGTATCAAATTCAATGGTCCTCTGGAGTTGTTCTTGCATCATTTTTGGTGTAATCAGCAAGGTCCCATCTGACTGCATATGGATTCCCAGTGGTGTATTCTTCTTAATATTCAAGGATTTAATCCATTCTTTGGGTAAAGTCAATATATAGGAGGATCCTCCGGTGAGTTGGACACGTCGTACTTCCATAGAATAACCTCAAATGACTGACAAACAAATAGAATTAATTAATGTTTCTATAGTTATCAATAAATCTAAAATGACTATATATAACAATATAGTATATATAGATAAAGTATATATTCTAATTCCTTATTTTTCGCCCCGGTGATGTATATAGCAACACAAAAAGAAAAAAAAATAGGAATGCTAGCCTTAACAGTTTTGACAATCGCGCTCCTTACCACTACACTGTTTAGCGGTTGTACCACGTCGCAAACAAACGAAGGACTACCAATCGTGATCATCGGAAGAGACAGCACATCAGGGACGAGAGAATTCTTCTTTGAACATGTTATGAACAAAGAAAATTTCAGTTCCAACCTCCAAGAGAAAAACTCTAATGGTGGTGTCTATCAAGCAGTAACACAGACACCAGGAGCAGTAGGGTATGTCGGTCTTGGTTACGTAGATTCAGGAGTCAAAGCAATCCCTATTGATGGTATCGCACCAACGGTGGCAAATATCCTGGCAGGAACCTACCCCATTTCACGAGAGCTGTACATGTTCACAAAAGGGCAGGCAACAGGTATTGCGAAAGAATTCATTGAATATATTCAAAGCACAGAAGGCCAAGCAATCGTTGAGCAGGAAGGATTCGTCCCGCTCGCAGGGACAAAACCATACAATTCCACAGGAAAGACGCTGATCGGTGATTTACAACTCGGAGGATCAACAACCGTCTTCCCCATTGCAGAGCAAGCCAAAGACTCATTCATGGCAATTTACCCTGACGTCACCGTTACCGTTAGTTCCACCGGCTCTGGCGCGGGAATAACAGCAGTAAGTCAAGGAACCGTTGACATTGGCATGGCATCGCGAGACCTCCAAGCCTCAGAAAGCAACCTTGGACTCGTAAAACACGTCGTAGCAAAAGACGGTATCGCAGTCATCGTTAACCCCACAAACACCTACGTCACAGGCCTAACCTTAGCACAAGTGAAATCCATCTACAAAGGCGAGATTACGAACTGGATGGACGTGTAATAATACGGTACTATCTTCACATATACGAGAAAGCTATCTTCAACTTTTTCTTCTTTTTCTCTCTTATTACTAAATTTCTGCCATTAAAAAAAAAAAAAAAAAAAAAAAAAACAGGATAAGCACTAAAGGAAAACATATATGAGACGAAATTCGATTAACAACACAAAGATGGGGAGATCTTCCGAATGACTCAGGGATTACGAAAACGAATGATTGCGTTCCTGAAAAAAAAAAGAATAAAAGAAATAAGTATTAAAACAATATTTTTCCTCACCGCGATTTCCTCTATTATTGTTATTTTTTCCATTATTTTATTTCTTCTCAAAGACAGTATCCCGATATTTCAAAAAGTCGGTATATGGGGTTTTCTCTCAGGAACACGTTGGTACCCTACAGGCAGCCCACCATTATATGGAACGTTCCCCCTTATTGTTGGCACATTACTGGTTACCCTTGGTGCAATGATTATTGCAATCCCGCTGAGCCTGGGGAGTGCGATTTTTATCTCAGAGCTAGCAACCCCACGAATGCGTGCAATCATAAAACCGGCTATAGAACTGCTCGCCGGTATCCCCTCAGTCGTCTATGGGTTCTTTGGGTTGATCGTACTTACCGTCTGGTTACGGATATCATTTAATCAACCGAGTGGTGAGTCATGGCTTGCTGGTTCTATTCTTCTTGGTATCATGGCTATTCCAACCATAACTAGTGTTGCTGAAGATGCGATAAGTTCTGTTCCTCGAGAATACAAAGAAGGATCACTCGCACTCAGTGCAACGCGATGGCAAACCATCAGTAAAGTCATCGTCCCCTCATCGCTCTCAGGAATAACTGCAGCAATCATCCTTGGAATGGGAAGAGCAATCGGAGAAACCATGGCCGTCCTGATGGTATGCGGAAACCCGACCTACGGTCTTATTCCATCACCCATCTGGAATGTCTTTGCACCGATTAAGACCCTCACCGCAACCCTTGGTATCGAAATGGGTGAGGTGGCATCAAATAGTAATCATTACTATGCCCTGTTTGGGGTTGCGATCCTCCTGCTCGTCATCACCTTAATTGTGAATATTCTTGCCTCAATAATACTTGGTCGATTAAAAGAAAGACAACAATCAGGATCGAAAAAAAGACGAAAAATCTCCTATGAAAATAGTCAGAAAATCAAGCGAACTATTTTTAGTATCATAGCAATTATTGTAATTCTTAGCCTCTTTGTGAATGCAGGAATTCTCATCACAGGAATAATTCTGCTCATTCTCCTTGGGTGGTACTCTATCCGGAAAAAAATCTCTGCAAAACACATGCAACGAATCGCGTTCACCGCGATTCTTGCAGCTATCATTACAGTCATTATCATCCTAGGAATTATCCTTGCATATATCATCGGAAACGGGGCAGGAGCATTAAGCTGGGAGTTCATCTCTGGAACACCAAGTAACCTCGGAAGATCCGGTGGCATTTTCCCTGCAATCATCGGAACGTTCTACCTCGTATTCGGAGCGATACTCATCGCCTTACCATTAGGTGTTGGCGCCGCAATATTTCTTACAGAATACACACGAGAAGGAAAAGTAACAAAAATCATACGCGCTGGCGCAGACCTTTTAAATGGTACACCCTCGATTGTATTTGGACTATTTGGATTCGCATTTCTCGTCCTTTACCTTCGATTCGGCATCTCGCTGCTCGCCGGTCAAATAACACTAGCGTTTATGATCCTTCCAACAATTATACGCACCACAGAAGAGGCATTGAAATGTGTACCACAGAATCTGCGTGAAGGAAGCTTTGCTTTAGGAGCCTCAAAATGGCAGACGATACGAAAAGTAGTACTCCCACCAGCAGCTCCTGGGATACTTACAGGAGCAATTCTTGGAATCGGTCGAGCAGCTGGTGAAACCGCACCAATTCTGTTCACCGCAGTCGTTTTCTCTGGGTTTTATCCGTCTTCAGTATTAGATCCTGTGAATGCATTGCCCTATCATCTCTATATTCTTGCGACATCAATACCAAATTCCCAGCAAGCACAAGCAGGGACCGCGTTAGTGTTACTACTCCTTGTTATTGGCATATATTTCATTGCAGTGTTCATTCGAAATCATTATCAAAAAACTATGAAATGGTGAAAAACTCTATGATTCCAAAAAATGTTATCATTAAAACAGAAAAACTGAATCTATGGTACGGGGAAAAACAAGCTCTTCACGACATTAATATGGAAGTTTATCCAAATAAAGTCACCGCCCTTATTGGGCCATCAGGATGCGGAAAATCAACCTTAATTCGGTGTTTTAATCGGATGAACGACCTTATACCCACATGCAAAATCACTGGAGATGTTATTTTTGATGGTGAAAATATTTACGACCCATCTGTTGATGTGGTTTCTGTACGGAAAAAAATAGGGATGGTGTTTCAAAAACCCAATCCCTTTCCAAAATCAGTGTATGAAAACATCGCCTATGGGCCCCGAGTATCTGGGATAAAGGATAAAAAAGGACTCGATGAGATCGTGGAACGAAGTATAAAAAATGCGGCACTTTGGGAAGAGGTTCAGGATCGGCTTCATGAATCTGCCATGGGTCTTTCAGGGGGACAACAACAACGATTATGCATCGCACGAGCCCTTGCCATAGAACCTGAAATCATCCTTATGGATGAACCATGTTCTGCTCTAGACCCGATTGCAACAGCAAAAATCGAAGATCTTATAGAAGAATTGAAAAAGAAATATACCGTGATTATTGTTACCCATAATATGCAACAAGCTGCACGAGTCAGCGATTACGCAGCATATATGTACCTAGGAAAACTTATAGAATTTGGTGTAACCGAGCAGATCTTTGAGGATCCTCGAGAAGAATTGACCGAAAAATATATTACCGGTAGATTTGGGTAGGTGGACTGACCTATGACACAAAAGTTTCATGACGAATTAAACGAACTGAAAACAGATATCACAAAAATGGGGCAACTAGCAAAAGAGATGCTTCAAAAAGCAGTCGATTCTCTTAAAAATGATGATATGGACCTTGTTTGCTGGGTTCAATCACAAAAGGGTCTAATCGCCATCATGGATAGGGATATCGAGGCAAAAGCACTTCGGTTAATTGCATTGTATCAACCAATGGCAAAGGATATGCGAACGATTGCTTGTTGTCTAAAATTGAATACGTACCTCACCAGAATTGGACGGTATGGAAAAGACATTGCAAAAGTAACAGAGGAACTTCATGACGTGCGACGAATGAAAAAATTGGTAAGTATCCCGCACATGGCGCAAATCGTATGTACTATGATCGATAACGTCCTTACTGCTTTTGCAACTGAGAATCTCTCATCAATTCAGAATCTTGAGGAAAATGAAAGCACTGTCGATGAACTTCGCTACTCAATTTTCCGTGAATGTTTATCGTATATGATGGAAGATAACAAATACATTACTCAAGGAGCTCATTATATGATGGTCTCTCGATATCTCGAGCGATGCGGCGATCATGCATGTAAAATCGCAGAAAAAATCCATTATATGATCACGGGAGAACATATTGAAATTGATATATCAGAAAAAAAATTAGCATCACGAGCTTGTCAAAATAGTCATACACAAGAAGGCCCATAGAAAAAAACTTGCCATAGTTTTCAATACCTATAATCCTTAAATTTTAAACAGAAAAATTTTTTTTATGGTGTTTGAAAATTGAGTTGAAAAGAAATAAAGGTTAAAATTAATACGTTAAAATGTTATTTCTTTGAACAAGGTATATATAATAGTAGATGAATTTAAGTTAAGCAGGAATCAATATAACGGGAGGCAAACGAAGACAGTTTCCGATTTCTTCTCATAACACCCGTTGTATGTGACTTAGGGAAAAAAAGGATTGGAGGGAAAAAAAATGAACACAAAAAAAAATGTAAAGACGCTTATTTTTGTCGTTGTGCTGTTTGTTCTTTTACTATCAACAGCACAGGCAATGAACGCATCGGTTGTTAAAAAAACCGATACCCGTAGTGAGAACCGAGATTGGTACTGGAAATCATCATACCCAAACTACGCACCGCAAGGAATGCCTGATTTTGATCAACAACAGGACCATTGGAAAAAAATATCACCAGGACCAAATGGTGTCATTGATTCAACAGTCGCAGGAGATGATGTTTTTAATACTGATGAAAACTGTATCGCCCCTGGCCCGGATTGTTATCTAAACAGCACAGTCACTGGCGATGACGTTGAAGAATGGATTTTCTGTGGCCCGGTCGCTGTTGCGAATTGTCTGTGGTGGTTTGACTCAAAATTTGCTGACCCAACCGGTACTCCTGGTGATGGTGATGATCAATTCGCCCTAGTCCAGGATTACGGAGCTGGTGACGACCATGCAACAGCAAATGCTCCATTGCTTATTGAAAACCTGGCACGAGCAATGAATACAACAGAGAAAGGCACAACGTATGTCGACGATATGCAGACTGCGATTACCGACTGGTTCGCCACTACGGGTCTTACCGATAAATTTACGGTTCAATCCTATAATCGACCAACCTTCAGTGTTATAGAAAATGAAATCGAACAGAGTCAAGATGTCATTCTCCTTCTGGGAGATTATAACTTTATCATCGGACCGCTATTGGTTGATCAATCTCAGCTGTTAGGACCAATCCTTAAAGTGCTACAAATCAATCCTTTATGGGATTCCCAAGGGTTTATCCCAACCGTTTCACGACTTGATGCGATAGAAATCCTGCTTCAGAGCGTGAGTTCTTTCCCGCCAGGTGATGTCGAGGTAAACGTCTATGATAACCGCCCCGGGAATCTCCTTGGAAAATCCACGGTCAACCCAGGTTTTCTTCCTGGTCAAACCTGGATTCGGTTCAATTTTAACCCATCCATTTCATTAACCCCTGGATCAACCTACTACTTTGATGTTCGTCAACTCGATGACCAGCCCCATTACTATTGGAGCTATGATGTCGGTAACCCCTACTCCCCGGGGCAAGCATGGAAGGATAACGTTCTTGCATCCCAGGATTGGGCGTTCCAGACCGAGTTCTACAGTCCTCCACCGCATTCTGAAAGAAAAGGAGGGCATTATGTGACCTGTGCGGGTGTAAATTCCCAGGATTTCAAGATTGCCGTTAGCGATCCTATTGTAAACGTCGCAAATCCATCGTCAAACAATCATAATGACGCGATGAATGTCTCCTATGATATCTACAATGTCTCCAGTGGCTCTCCTCAGTCAGATATCGACTGTCAATGGTGGCTCACCGATTATGACGCAGGGTATAATTATACGGTTGTTGAGCAAGCTGTCGTTATCTGTCCGATACCAGACACCACACCACCAACTCTTCAGATTACCAAACCAATAAAAGCACTTTATTTCCAGAATAGAGAGATCTTCCAGCTTTCAGGAGGAATTCTAATCATCGGGAAAATCGATGTGGATGTCACCGCAACAGATAACGATTCAGGAATAGATCGCGTGGAATTCTACGTTAACGATAACACCCTCCAAGGAAGCGACACGACCGCTCCGTATAGTTGGTTATGGAATCAGACAGCATTCTTCAGACAAACCCTTATTGTGAAAGTATTTGATAAAGAAGGGAACTTTAACTCTCAGGAAATCGAGGTGTGGAAGTTCTTTTAAT
>CAZGIV010000070.1:0-10956 GCA_964526175.1 uncultured Thermoplasmatales archaeon
GCTGTTACCTAGGAGAGACGAAATGGAGATAGCATTTATAACAGTTTGGGCTTTGGATCTCCAGGATAACTATTAAAACGATTATAGGAATATCAAGTGTATGGCTGTGAAAATAAAGAATCGACATCGTCTGAAAGAACGGGACGTCAAGGAGCTGATCGCTGATTTAAAGACCAGGTTTCAGGGTGACTTTTTTGACGAAAAGAGTGCTGTCGAGATTGGAACTGTCGAGGAATTTACCGTTATAGTCGTAAACGATAGTATTGATTTCATAATGTATAATAACAAGGTTGTTTTTACACTGCAGGGGCTGATGAAGTATCAGCCGAAAACCAATTTCGTCGTCGTCGATATGGGTGCGGTTGTTTTTATTATAAAAGGAGCAGATGTTATGGCCCCAGGGATCACCGATGTGGACCTGATGATTCAAAAAGACGATCTTGTGTGGATCTGTGATGAGAAACATCGGAAGCCGTTGGCTGTTGGGGTTGCGTTGATGAGTGGGGAGGAGATGAAAACAAAAAAACCAGGAAAAGCGGTAAAAACACTCCATTATGTAGGTGATCGGTTGTGGACGCTTACCCACTAGGCAGATATGTAGTTATTTTTATAACAGCTTGGTGATGATGCTAGGGAGTTTCTGTAGGTTTCTTGAGAATCGATGATCATCATTGTATAACTGTATCGTTGCATTCTGTGCTTCTGCAAAGCGTAGAATCCATTCATCAGGAACAACATCGTCTAAGGTTCCACGTAGAATGGTAATAGTCGCATGAATTTTCTCTCGAAATAGTCGTGGATTGCTCATTTCCTGCAAGATTCTAAAAGGGATTCCTTCGATAGTATGGAGATCAATATCAGGTGGGATGATCGCAGGGTTAAGAAGGATGAGTTTTCGAACGTTCGTGTTGGTTAGAGCAGTAGCTGCAGCCAGAAATCCTCCAAGAGAAGATCCAATCAACACAATATCGTAATCATTTTGTATGACATTGGAAATACGGTTTAGACATCTCGAAATGATAAGATCCTCAGGAGAACCAGCTCGATAGGTGATTGGTATAGCTTGTAATGTTTCTTTGAATACTATTGCTTTTTCCCCATCAGGGCTTGATTGATAACCATGAAGATAATACAGCATAGACGTCCCTTTCCTTCTGATGATGGTACATAGATGATGATATAATAAAAATTTATGAAAGAGTATTCTTTAGATGATCAAGATAGTTACGGTTGTGTTGATAGATGTACTTCTTCTTGTAGGATTTCTTCTTGTGTTGCTTCTATTTTTTCAGCTGCTATGATTTCAGCTTTAACCTCATCTAAGATAGTTAACATATCATTAAGTTTAATGCGTGGTTCTTTGATAAATCGTTGCCGCACCATCCATTCCCATTTGCCGGCATCAAACATTTTGATTTTTATGGTGATTCGTTCAACTAACTTTTGTTTCTCGCTCAACCTCACACCCAAACCGGTATCCGTGGTTATCGTTTATAACGTTTTTCTTTTTCACAGATGATATGAAAGATAGACGATGGCATTATAATCGAACCTAAATAGGTAATTATTGGACTTTACAAATGTTTATAAAGTGAATTATATTTTAGAATACTGGCGAAAATTAGGAGTAGTGTGTCAGAATGGGAATAACAAGTAAGATTTTTGGTGAGAAAAAAACATCAGCAACAGAGGGATATATCGATCTTGAGAAATATGCAGATGCACAAGTCGGAGGAGCGTCTGGTGCACGGATGCATGTTGCCATTGGTGAGATTCAACGGTATGAGGATTTAAAGGAGTTAACAGATTATGTCTATGGTGGAAATGTACTCATCCTTGATTTCACTACGATTTCCGATCAAGAGGTATTGCTTAAAAGAGTCACGAGTGAGTTAAAACGGATCACGGATGACATCGGTGGTGATGTCGCAGGTATCGGCAACAACCTCATGGTAGTTTCCCCAAATGGCGTTAAAGTTGAACGCCGGAAATTACATGGAAAGTTCTAATTCTTGTTTTTTTCTTCTTTTTTATTTTTATGTTGTGATGTGAGTAGCACGACCAGTGAGTCTGCTTTTTCCATGATCTGTTCGTATCCAATCTGTGCAGCAAGTTTTTGCCCAAAATTTTTGATTTGTTCATGGGTTGGCATATTGGAGAAGTGAAGTCGGTTCCGTGATGAGCCAACAAAAACATATCCTTTCGGTTCGATAAATGTTGGTGAAGCCTTGGTATCGAGTTTTGCGTATGCTTCGATGTGTTTCTCATCCATGTTCCATCCATGGACTAGGGTGTGACGAATCACGGTTCGCGTATTAAGAGACGGGAGGAGTTCGAGTGTTTGCTGAATCTTATCCCATCCGTTTGGAATAAGTGGGGCACAGAGTTTCTTGTAAAGTTCCTGTGTCGGGGCGACAATCGACACAAAGAGCTGTGTGGGTAACGTATCGAGTTTTTCTAAGGCTTCAGGTGTCGTTCCATTGGTAACGAGAAACGTGGTAATACCCTTCTGGTGGCAGAGCTTAAAAAATTCTCCAAGTTTCGGGTAGAGCGTAGGCTCTCCAGAAAGAGAACAGGCAAGCATGTTTGGCTCGTTTGCCTCCTTCCATTTTTTCTGATCACAGCGAGGGTCTCCTTTGAACCCGGTGATAAGTTTTTGTTGTGCCTCAATCGAGTGTTCCAGGATGTACTCAGGATCGTCGATGTCCTGTAGTTGTTTTTCTGTAAAATTTTGGAACCGCCAGCAGAACAGACACATCTGTGTACAATGGGTTATTGCAGGGGTCATCTGGAGGCATCGATGGGAGGAAATACCGTAAAAGGTTTGTTTATAACATTGTCTACCGAAAAGAAGACTTTGTTTTAGCCAATGACAGAGTTTCACCCCGGAATGTTTGCCGATGATTGCGTAATGCTGTCGTTTGAGGATTTTCTGTAATTCAGGATTCATAGGCTGCAGGATAGGCGATAACGTTTTATTTTATAACAATTATGCTTCACAGAGTGTTTTCTCCCTAAAAAAAGTTCTATGAGGCGCAATCATCAACATCGGGGAAGGTATCTTCATTGAAAATAATTGACATCTTACAAAGATGACAGAGACCTTCCTCATCGGCAGGTAGAAGATTTGTGCCGCAGAGTGAACAATGCTGGTTCATGTAAAAAACTCCAATGTAGTTATCCCTTGCGTAAGTAATAGAAACCGTATGATATAAAGTATTTGCTTTTTCGTAAACCTTATATGATAATTATTTTTTTTCTTCCGGTTATTATCTATCCTATAACTATAACGGTAAGTTTTTGTAAGGAAACCTGATTTGGAGATAGAACACCTATGAAGATAGACCCATGGAGCTCAACAACATATCAGGATTATGCGCGATTGCGTGATGAATTCGGGATTCAGGAATTCTCTGAGGACCTTTGGAAAGACCTCCCGCATCCACATCGACTGCTGCGACGAGGCGTCGTATTCGGTCATCGTGGTTTCGAGATGATCCACGAGGCGATTGCGAAGAAGAAACCATGGGCGATACTCACAGGGCTTATGCCATCGGGACGGATGCATCTGGGTCATAAGATGGTTATCGATGAGGTCCTCTACTATCAGAGTCTTGGTGCAGATATTTTCATCGCGGTTGCTGACATTGAGGCGTATGCGACCAGAGGGTTTACCTTAGAAGAAACAAAAGAGCTTGCGGTTAACGAATACATAGCAAATTACGTCGCACTGGGGCTGGACCCAAAACAGTGTCATCTTTATTTCCAATCAAAACATCAGGATGTGAAAGACCTTGCGTTTCTCCTTGGGAAAAAAGTGAACTGGTCTCAGATGGTTGCGACCTATGGATTTGAAGGGTCAACGAACATGGCTCATATCTTCTCACCCTTGGTTCAGACAGGGGATATCCTTCATGTCCAGCTGGAGAAATTCGGCGGTATTCGACCAACCCTTGTCCCTGTTGGGGTCGACCAGGACCCACATATAAGACTTAGCAGGGATATTGCACAGGCACATCGTCTCTATAATGTGACCATGACGAAAGATAATAAAATTGGTGTGTTCGTTAAGGTTGATACCAACATTAAGGAACTGTTGGATGCCGCTGAGAAAATCCTAAAAAAACTCCAGTTTACTGATTTAAAACGAATCACAGACTATAAAGCAATTTATATTAACACCGCAAAAGAAGAAGATATCCCTCGTATTGATGAGGCACTCGCCCGTATAGAACCATCCTTCCATGGATATGGGTTCCTTCAGCCATCGTCAACCTATCATCGGTTTATTACGGGTTTAACGGGGGAGAAGATGTCATCATCCAAACCAGAAAGCGCGATTTTCCTGACGGATACACCTCAAGAAGCGAAAAAGAAGATTATGAATGCGAAAACCGGTGGTGCCGCGACCCTTGAGGAACAGAAAAAATCCGGGGGAAAGCCAGATGAATGCATGATTTATGAGTTATTCTTGTATCATTTAATTGAGGATGACAACGAGCTGAAAAGCATCTTTGAGTCATGCAAGAAAGGGGAACTGATGTGCGGAGTATGCAAGAAACGCGCAGCAGAACTAATGGAGATATTCCTCATGGATTTACAAGAAAAGCGAAAAAGAACTCAAGGACAAATACAAGAGTTCCTGAAATGATGTTACTCATAGGATGTATAAAGTCCATCGTCTGAAACCATTTTTTCAAAGCAGTTCTCAAGTTTTTTTTGTTGAGGGGAAAACGTTTGTTTTAGGCAATGGAATGTGTCTTTTGAGGTAGATGCATGTCCGCGTACAGGGATAGTGATCCCAAGGTTTCCTCCGTTCACCGCACTAGTAAGGATTTGTTCGGGAGGTATTCCTCTGTTGATGTTGGTAATGATCTTTTGGATATCTCCGTGGATGATACCAAAGTTACCTGGTTTTTTCATCATTTGTTCTTCGATGTCTTCGTCAATGTTTCGAGCGAGTTTTGATCCCACGCCTTTGGTTTCGAACGGGTTCTTGTTGTATTCTTTTAACAGGTAGATCCCTATGTTGGGGTGGAAGATGTAGCAGTCATGTGAGAGTAGGGTATCGTCTTTGCCAAATGCTGCGTTCCATCCTTTTGGGTGTTTCTTTCCGTCTTTGATGATATCTTTTAGAATGTCGTTTCTTGTTTTGATTTTCACGGAAACCCTATATGGATTGGTAAGATAAGAATATAACGGAGAGGCTTAATACGTCCCTATCATTCATAGCAAAAAATGGTGTGGACGGATGCTTGTAAAAGAGATCATGACAAAAGATGTAATCACTATTGATGTAGACGCGTCTGTGTTTGATGCTTGTACAAAATACAAGGAGGAAAAAGTCGGCTGTTTGGTGGTAACCTCGGATGAAACCTGTGTTGGTATTGTCACGGAGCGAGATTTAATCGAACGTACGATTTGTCAATATCGGAATGCTGAGAAAACCAAGGTTCGTGAGATTATGTCTAAGAACATCAAAGTGGTGTACGCATTGGATACAGTAGATAAAGCACTTGAAATGATGACGCAGTATAAAATTAAGAAGTTACCAGTGATTTCCTCTGAAAAAGTCGTTGGGATTATTACCATCACCGACATTGCGGAAGCTCGACCTGATCTTTCAAGACGCTTTATAGAGACTTGGATGAAAGCACAATGGAGAGACTAAGAAAAGTTTTTTAGAGATACGTAAATGGCTCTGTACGTCCATCTAAGTTTTTTGCACCAATGTGTACAAATAGTATCTCAAGTTGGTTCAGTTGTTTAGCGGTAAGTCCGGTATATTTAAGAATGATTTCGTCTCGTTTATTTAAAACAAGAAAAGTACGGTCCGATGGATTATACACTGCTTTGTACAATTCATTGTCTTGAAGCCATATCCAGATGCGCTCGTTTGTATTTTTCATTGATATCAACTCGTTTTATTTTTTGAGTGTGCGCGCTAGTTCCTTCATTTTGTTTGCAACAATGAAGTTTCTTGTGATCAGTTCAATTTCGTTTGCTTCATCAGCACTTGATACTTGGCCAACAATCATCATAGGTGTTTACTCCTCAATGTACTCTTTTGGAGGATTTCTTTAAAACATATTGTTGTACAAACGATACCTGGTATGTGTACAATTGTTACCGAAACGAAAAAAAGCTTTTTGTTTCATCTCATGAACATTAGTCGATTCTGTACAAAAGATTTAAATTAGCCTCGCCGGATTCAGAGTACAGAAGAGGGTGAAGGATGAAAGCCATCAACCGAGTTGTGATCCCTGTTGATACGACCGATGTATCGAAGGTAGCTGCAGAACAAGGAGCGTTTTTTGCGAAACTTCTCAATGTCGAAGTGTCAATTATTTCAGTAAATGATTCAAGTCAGTATATGCTATCAAAAATGCTTGAAGAAAAGATAGAAAAACAAAAACTTTCAGCAATAGATGAAGTGAAAAAAATCACAGAAGAGCAAGGAGTTGTAACGACAACGAAACTTGCAGCAGGCGCACCTGCCGCAGAAATTGTAAAATTCGTCAAGGATGATGATCTCATCATAATGTCAAGTAAAGGACGGAAAGGGTTTAACAAGTTCTTCCTGGGGAGTGTTTCTGAAGAAGTATTAAAAACAGCCCCTTGTACCGTTATGGTCATTAAAGAAAAAACAAAGAAATGGACCGTTGATGATCTTACTTCACTAATTAAAGAAGAATAAAGGAGTTATATTATTCAGTGTCCTCATTTTTCTTTTTCTTTTTTTCTCCTTTGACCTTATAATCAGCGTTGATCGTTGAGTCATCATCGGAGGGTTGTCCTTGCCAAGAATCCCCCTGTGTGGTATCTTGTCCTGGTTGTTGCTGTTGTTGTTGAGCCGCTTGTTGGTAAATCGTAGTGGATGCTTTTTGGAAGGCCTGGGTGAGTGCATCGGTTTTTTCCTTGATTTTATCGGTATCATCACCAGTCAGTGCTTCTTGGAGTTCCTTTAATGCTTTTTCAAGATTCTCTTTATCCTCGCTGCTGAATTTATCTTTTAACTCCTGTAATGCTTTTTCAGTGCTATTAACCAAGGAATCAGCGATGTTTCGTATCTCAATTTTTTCTTTGCGTTTCTTGTCTTCTTCCTCATGTTCCTTCGCTTCTTTTTTCATCCGATCGATTTCAGCGTCTGAAAGTTTTGTTGAGCCGGTAATCCGAATCGATTGCTCTTTGCCAGTGCCTAGGTCTTTTGCTGATACGTTCATAATGCCGTTCACGTCGATGTCAAATGCAACCTCTATTTGGGGTAGACCTCTAGGTGCAGGAAGGATCCCGTCAAGATGGAATCGCCCGAGGGTTTTATTATCTGAAGCCATGGGTCGTTCTCCTTGTAATACGTTGATTTCGACGCTGGTCTGATTATCCGCCGCGGTTGAAAACACCTTGCTTTTCTTGGTTGGTACTGTGGTGTTGCGCTCAATCAATGGTGTTGCGACACCACCGAGCGTCTCAATACTTAACGTTAACGGAGTGACATCAAGCAGTACGATATCCTTTTCAATATCACCAGAGAGTACACCAGCTTGAATCGCAGCACCGATAGCAACACATTCCATCGGGTCGACCTCCCGTTTCGGTTTCTGTTTGAAAATCGCCTCGACTTTCTTTTGTACCATCTGCATTCGGGTGACTCCGCCAACAAGTACGACGTGATCAATATCTTCTGGTTTCAGCTTCGCATCTTGTAATGCTTGGCGACAAGGTTTTTCACTACGCTGAACAATCGGAGAGATAATTTCTTCAAGTTTGGCTCGAGTGAGTTTTATTTCAAGATGTTTTGGTTCTCCAGTAACAACATAGATGTAAGGGAGGTTGATATCGGTTTGAAGCGTCGAAGATAATTCTATTTTTGCTGTTTCTGCTGCCTCTAAAACTCGTTGTAACGTTTTCGGTTCTTTACGGAGATCAACACCATGTTTTTTCTTGAATTCTTCAGCGATGTAATCGACTAGTGCTCTATCCATGTCAGAACCGCCAAGTTGCGTATCACCACTCGTGGATAAGACTTCAAAGACGCCCCCTCCAACTTCCATGATCGTAACATCAAGGGTTCCCCCACCGAAATCATACACCGCGATTTTCTGATCGCCCTCCTTATCTAACCCGTAGGCGAGAGCGGCAGCGGTCGGTTCATTGATGATTCGTTTTACATTGAATCCCGCAATAGCACCAGCATCTTTGGTTGCCTGTCGTTGATCATCATTAAAGTATGCAGGAACTGTAATCACTGCATCGGGAATCTTTTCTCCAAGGAAATCCTCAGCATCTTTCTTTATTTTCTGAAGGATAAATGCGGATATCTGTTGTGGTGTATAGGTTTTTCCGCGTAAAGTGACTTTCTCATTTGTCCCCATTTTTCGTTTTATTCGTTGGACAGTCCCTTCGGTGTTGGTGACTGCTTGTCGTTTCGCTGCTTCACCAACCAGCATTTCCCCGGTTTTTGTAAACGCGACAACTGAGGGAAAATATGGTTGTCCTTCAACGCTCTTTATGACGATTGATTTTCCTGCTTCGATATACGCTGCCTCAGAATTTGTAGTTCCGAGGTCAATTCCTATAATCTTACTCATTTCATACACCTCCAAGGTGATTTTATTATGGTTTCTTTTTTGCGACAATAACATGCGCGGGTCGGAGGAGTTTTTCTCCTACCATATATCCTTTTTTTATTTCATCAATGATTGTTCCATCAACGCATTCAGATTGTTCTATAGCTGAGACTGCGTTATGGAACTGATAGTTGAAAGGTTTTCCTTTACAATCAATGTACGTTATTCCCTCTTTTTCAAGGAATTTATCAAGGTTTTCTAGTAAAAGTTTTAATCCGGATTTTGGGTCGGAATCCTCATATGCTTTTTTTAAAAGTTCGGTTAGGTCTAGGAGCTCAAGTAAGTATTTTTTCCTTATTTCTTCTTTTTGAGCTTGTAGTTCTTTTTCGATGCGTTTCTGGTAGTTCTGAAAATCAGCAAGCGTTCGTAGATATTTGTCGTTTTTATCCATGATCTCTTGATGAAGTTGTATGTTTTCTTCTTCTATTTTTTTTATTTTACTCTGCGGTGTTTCTTGGGTTGGTTTTTTTGAATCGCTAGATTTTTTTGTTGGCATAGGTACCAAAAAAATAAAAAAAAAGAAAGAAAGGGAGTGGTTGTTTAGTAATCGTCCATCCCGCCGCCTGGCATTCCACCGGGCATTCCACCGGGGCCACCTGGGGGCATTCCGCCGCCACCGCCGCCTTTTGAGGCGATGATGTCGTCGATTCGAAGAATCATGGTTGCTGCTTCGGTTGAGACTTGTACTTCTTGGACACTGACGCGAAGTGGTTCGATGACATTGATTTTAAACATGTCACTGACTTTTCCGTTTAGCACGTCAACACCTGCGTACTTACCGCCTTTCTTATGGCTTCTGCGTACCTCAAGCATCATATCGATAGGGTCTAAGCCTGCGTTCTCAGCAAGGGTCTTAGGGATGATTTCTACTGCGTTTGCGTAGGCTTCAATCGCCATTTGCTCTCGTCCACCGACCGTAGTAGCGTATTCTCGTAACGCCATAGCAATCCATGTAGCAGCTGCGCCTCCACCAGCGGTCATTTTACCGTCTTCCAGAGCGACTTTTACGACGAATAATGCATCGTGCATACCACGATCGAGTTCGTCGACCACATGCTCTGTGCTACCGCGAATAAGAATGGAGACTGCCTTTGGATTCTTACAATCGGTGACAAACGTCATCTTGTCATCGCCGATCTTCTGCTCCTCGACATTTCCTGCGAATCCGAGGTCCTTTGTTGAGAGTTCATCTAGGTTTGCAACAACGACAGCACCAGTTGCTTTTGCGAGTTTGTCCATGTCGCTTTTCTTCGCGCGTCGGACTGCGTAAATACCTTCTTTTGAGAGGAAGTGCTGTGCAAGGTCATCGATGCCTTTCTGGCAGATTAGGACGTTCGCTCCGCTTTTCTTGACTTTCTCAACCATTTTTTTCAGCATGGATTCCTCTTCATCAAGGAATGCTTGCAGTTGGGTTGGGTCTTGAATTTGGATTCGAGCATCAACTTCTGTTTTCTTTATTTCCAATGCTGCGTTTACTAAAGCGATTTTTGCGTTCTTTAGATGTCGGGGCATACCCTCATGGACGCGTTCTTTGTCTAGGATGATTCCTTTTATGATTTTGGTATCCTGGATGCTGCCACCATGTTTTTTCTGGATCTGGATGTTGTCCATATCGACGATGGTTCGGTCACCGATGCGTTCTGCGATACTGGTGACTGCGTCGACGACGACGTCCGCAAGAAGTTCTTTTGCTTGGCTTGCGCCTTTGCTTGCCATCGATGTCATCGCGATGTTTTTCAGTGTTTTCTTATCCCCGGTTTTAATCGGAATCGACATCTTGTTGAGTTCATCAATCGCTTTGGTTGCTGCGAGCTTGTATCCGCTGCAGATAACGGTTGGGTGGATGTTCTGTTCGATGAGCTCACCTGCGTATTTTAGCAGTTCACCGGTGAGAATGACTGCAGAAGTTGTTCCATCACCGCATTCTTCATCTTGTGATTTAGCGACTTCAACAATCATTTTTGCCGCTGGGTGTTCCACATCGATTTCCTTAAGAATGGTTGCTCCATCGTTGGTGATGACGACATCACCCATGGAGTCGACTAACATCTTATCCATTCCCTTTGGACCTAGGGTTGATTTCACTGCATCAGAGATTGCTCGTGCTGCCATGATGTTGTTTAATTGTGCGCCTTTTCCTTTTTCTCGCTTCGTTCCTTCTTTAAGGATAATAATTGGTTGCTGTCCTCCAGCCATCATAATATTTGCCTCCTTTTAATTGTATTAAAAGTAAAAACAGCATGTAAACACTTCTATATAAATGTTACGGTATAGGCGGCTTTGGCTCATAATTAATATCCAAGAACCGCATATCCTCTTGCACGAGGGA
>CAZGIV010000071.1:0-10939 GCA_964526175.1 uncultured Thermoplasmatales archaeon
GGAACTGAATCGTCTTTGTTTTTTTCTAGGAGGAAGTAATTTCGGGAAAAGACACCTCGTTTCTTCTTTGATAAACTTAATAAATCACTTCTAGTTGTGGAATTCCTTGTATATCAGTTTCTTTATTGGGTGAGTATATGACAAAACGAAGAAATATCGTAAGTTCAGAATCTGTTACGGAAGGGCATCCTGATAAAATGTGTGACTTGATATCAGATGCAATACTTGATGAAGCACTCCGACAGGATAAAAACTCACGGGTTGCAATTGAGACCGCCACTAAAAACGGGGGTGTTATGGTCTTTGGTGAAATGACTACGGAGGCGTATATTGACATCCCTCATGTCGTCCGTGATACCATTAAAAAAATTGGGTACACCAAATCCGAATATGGAATCGAATGGGAAACCTGCTCTGTCTGGGTTCAAATAACAGAGCAAAGTCCGGATATTTCTCAAGGTGTTACTGCGATAAAAAATCTTCATAAAGAACAAGGTGCCGGTGACCAAGGAATGATGTACGGGTATGCTTGTAACGAGACTAAGGAATTCATGCCCTTGCCGATCCTTCTTGCGCATAGACTGACCCGACGATTATCAGAGATAAGGAAAAATAGTCGAATTCCATACTTACGACCTGACGGGAAATCTCAGGTGTCAATCGAATACGACGAAAAAGGCAAACCCCTACGCGCCCATACAATTGTCGTATCAACACAGCACGATGGTGGAGTTTCTAATGATCGGATTCGAAAGGATGTAATCGACGTAATAATTAAACCCATTTGCAATGATTGGATCGATAAGGATACGATTTATCATGTCAATCCGACAGGTGCATTTATTCGTGGTGGTCCGTATGCTGATGCTGGGTTGACCGGTAGAAAAATTATTGTTGATACGTACGGTGGTATAGGCAGGCATGGCGGTGGTGCTTTCTCTGGAAAAGACCCAAGCAAAGTTGATCGCAGTGCTGCGTATGCGACGCGGTACATCGCAAAGAACATCGTCGCTGCAGGAATCGCAGAGAAATGCGAAATCCAGTTTGCCTATGCAATTGGGGTCGCAGAGCCGGTTTCCATTAATATTGATTGTTTTGGTACAAATAAGATTTCCATTGATGCCATTGAGACACTTATCCGAGAATTTTTTCCTATAAAACCCGCTGATATTATCGGGCATCTTGACTTGCGCCGACCAATCTTTAAGAACACCGCTGCGTATGGCCACTTTGGACGAGAAGAACCTGATTTTACTTGGGAGAAGCTGGATAAAGTCAAACTCTTAAAAAGTGAAACAAAAATCTAACGTTCCTTTCTTTCTCTTATTTTTATATTGCAAGAAATGGAGAACAAAGCTATTAGGGGAGTCACTTTTTTGATATTAGTCAGAGACATCTACCTTATATAACTCATAATGTTTTGGGCATTTTATTTTTTCATACACTTTCGTAATGGTATAAGTTTTTCCGTTTTGAAGTGCGGTATTTGTACAGATATCATATGAGTCACACCCGATATTCTTACAGTCTTTTTTTTCCACTGTTGTCGTTGTTCCCTTTGATAGATCTTTTGTGACAGCGACTGTTAACGGGAGTTCTTCAACTTCTACGACGATTACCTTACCTTCATGGATGTTGCATTTATGGTATTTATCTCGTAATTTGGTAATACGGTAGTTTCGCCCTGGTTTGAGATTGAAACAGACTGTTTTGAGTTGGCAGTTTCTACATTCACTATTGGATCCAAGATAAGTAAATTCTTCTCCTTCTACAGCAAGTTGTTCACCAACAAGTGTAACAAGGACCATTAAATCACTCCAGTTATCTTCGCAAGTTTCTTTGCAGCATCTTCTGTTAACCCGAGTTCACCAAGGATTGTATATCGATCAGGGCGTATCCTTTGGGCACCCATCAGTGCCTGGATTATTTTTTTCTTTGGGATGTTTAATTCTTTGGCAGTGGTAGGAGCTCCAATCATCTTTAATGCATCACGGATTTGCTGCCAATCCCCTCCGTGAAGATACATCATCATAATTGAGCCTACTCCACATTGTTCTCCATGTAAGGCCTTTCCGGGCGCGATAGAATCCAGCATGTGAGAGAACATGTGTTCTGCACCAGATGCAGGGCGTGTGTTTCCAGCAACGCTCATGGCTACCCCTGAAACGACCATGCATTTTATGGCTTGCCAGACCGCTTCTTCAAGGCCTGTGCGGATATCCTCTGCTTTGTTTAAGAGGAGTTGGGATGATGTTGTTGATAGTGACGCAGCAAAGGTGCTAAATTCTTCATCTTTTAATCGATGGGCCAGCTCCCAATCTTTGACTGCGGTAAGATTCGATATCACATCAGCGCATCCGGAGGCAAGCATACGATACGGAGCTTTCATAATCACTGCGGTGTCAGCAAGGACCGCCATGGGCGATACCGCTGTTTTTGATATAGATCCATTTTTATCCTTTAGTGCGGCGCGAGGTGATGCCATACCATCATGTGAAGCAGACGTCGGGACACTGACAAAATTTGTCGATAGTTCGTAAGCAGCACATTTTGTAACGTCTATGACGGAACCGCCTCCGACACCGATTAGGAAATCTGAACCGGTCTTCTTTGCTTCTTTAACAACCGTATTAACTTCTCGGATTGTCGGCCATGCGGGGAGCACATCCCGTTTTATTATAGGTAACGAGAGGACAATCATGTCGACTTCATATCCAGCACCAGAGAGGATTTTTTCTATGCGATCACCAGATATTTTTTTGGTGTTTTTATCGCAGACGAGCAGCACGTTGTTGCTTGGTGCAAGGTGATTGCAGATTCCTTTGATTTGATCAGTCGTGTTGTGACCGACGATGACTTCCCTTGGGAAAATCATGGTTTTGAATTTAGTAAATCGTTCCATCTTGATCTCAGGGGAGTAAACTACAGGTTTATTATATTATTCTTTTGTTGAACGATAGGTTTAATATACTTATTATTAACCATATTTTTTCTATTTCTCATTTTCAATAGTAAATGAAGAAGTTATTTTTCAGAAAATGCTTTTTTTTATAAACCTTGATAAGGATGTTAGCGGAGGAGTCAAAACATATATCTAATAAATGCTAGGGTAACTAGGATTATAGCTATGTTGCGTTATCAAGAAAGATGATTTTTTGTGTTATTTATGCATAATTTTTCGTTCTTCTTTTTGAAGATGAGCATAGCGTTGCGTATGCTCGTAGATAAGTGCTTCATAAATCTCCTTCGAAATTGATCCTTCCTTATAATATTTTTTTGCTGCTTCTTCTTGGAGTCTTTGTGTTTCTATCATCTCATCCTGAATATTTTTTAAGCGCTGGGACCTATAGATTCTCCTTATTAGAACCAAACCGATTATTCCACATAGAGCTGCGGTAAATAATGGTATCACAATTACAAGGATGCTAGATGGTGATTCTGAAGAAATTAATAAGATTTTTTTGGCGCCCCCTTCATTTCCAAATAAATCTATTGCGCTTATTTCAAAGACTTGGCTTCCAATATCCTGGGCGGTTACAGTAATATTCGTGGTATACATACCATTATTCTCATTCTGTAAAGAGATATTGCCATGAGGTGTTGTAATAAATACTGTCCCTGTTCTCATTAGCGTGTTATCAAAATACCGAACCTCAACTTTAAAAGGAATCTTGGAATCAGTTGGAAATTGTAACTCTTGCGGCTCTAAAATTGTAAGTTGTAACGGTGCAGGTTCTATAATGATTGAAAGAGCGCTCCCTCCCGCTTTTAATGTACCACTAACGTTTTTTATGCTTTCAACAGTAAAAAACCATTCTCCAATGGGGGCATCCCATGGAATAGTATATTTTTGTTTATAGTTTCCCGGGGAGTATTCGAGGAGAGGGATTGTCTCTGAAGATGGTAATGTACAAAGAGTCGTTGCATTTCGTACACTTTGTTCGTTTTCGGTGACAAATACAGAGATATCAAATGAGTCACCTCGCTGATAGACTGCATTATTTGGTGGTGAATAGAAATCGACAGCAAAACGCATAATATCTGGAGGAAGAGAAACGGTGAGATTCTTTGATTGGATTCCAATATGTCCTTTTGTATCTACTACTCTAACCTTTATGGTCCAGACTCCATCTGTATCTCCGTAAGAAATCGGATAAAGATAGCTAAATGAGCCGTTTTGAATTTGAGTTGTTAGGGAAATATTATTTTTCCCGTTTGAAATCGATATCATAACATCGCCAGAATCAATACTCACATCATTTAAGGTGGTTGCATTTCCGTAGAGATTGATTTGTTGTCCTTTTAGATATTGATCTTTATCTGTATGTAATGTGACTATCAAATCAGTTGTAACATTGATATGAATTTCTGTGGTATGATTAATTCCTTCTGATTGTCCACAGAGTTGATAGGTATACAATCCTGGATTTGCAAGGATGGATGACTGAAAAGTAATGGTACTCGTAAAAGGGGTTAAACCTGTTGTTGGTTGTAGAGCAACGACTATTCCCTCTGGTGTATTTTCAATCCATGTACCTTCAAGTGTAACGATTCCTGTAGTATTTTCAGACTGATTTATAAAAAGAGTAACAGTAACATTCTTCCCAGGGATGAGTTGTATCTCATCATTTTGGATTAGTACGGAATAATCGAATGATGACGAAGATAATGAATGTGGTATGAAAAAAATTAGACTCGTACTAAGTAAAATGATAATGAATGTGAATAATTGGTGTCTTTTCACTTGTATCTCCTCATTTCCTTTACTATATTTGTCCAACTTTTTTTTTTTATTTTTATAGAGTTTTTTTCCTTTTTTTCTGTATCTTTTTTTCTATGGTATGTCTCTGTTTTTCTAATTTTGCTAATTTACTCTCATATTCTTGTACGAGATGATCATAGGTCTCCCGTGAAATTGATCCTCTTAAAAAATATTCGGCAGCTTTATCTTTTTTAAGTCTACTTAATTCTAGCACCTCACGTTTGAAATTCCGTAATCGTACTATTCGAGAAACATCACGGCTTACATACCATAAGGCGATACTCAGTCCGAGTAACATCATTGCCGTTAACCACCAATATCGGACAAAATAACTTGAAAATTGCATGGGAATAATTTCAAAATTCGTTCCTTTTACCACACCGAGGTTTCCGTAAACATCAGTTGCCGATATCTGTATATTTAGGTAACCTAAATCTTTATCCGTTACAATATAAACTGCTGTATACAAACCGGTCCCAGATTTTTTAAAATTTAATGTGTCCCCATCATTTTTTATTGCAGATACGATTCCTTCCTCCACAGGCGATCCATCTAGATAGAGGAGTTTAACCGTAAGTGTTATTTTCTCTCCTGTTTCGAAGCTTCGTACAATCGGTTCAACGATTTCAAGTGATAACTCTGTTGGTTCGACCTTTATTGGAACATAGCTGAAACCTGCTTTAAACATTTCATTTTCACCGGTTGATCCTGAGATATATACACTCCAATTTCCTAATTGGCTATTCATGTTAAGTCTGTAACTTTTTGAATAAATACCTGGTGAAATCTCAGATAACAATATTTTTGTCCCATCTGGTGGTTGCATTGTAACTGTTGCACCACGAATTTTTATTTCATTTTCAATGATGCTCACGGTAAACGATACTTCGTCGCCCCGTTTGAACACTTGACCCGGCAAGGGACTAAGGATTGCTATGGTGTAATATTTATAGACTTCCGGGACCGTAATAATGATATTGATTTGTGTTGCGGTATCGGTTGTATGTCCGAGTGTATCTAGTGCAGAGGCAGTAATTGTCCAGTTCCCTTCAATTTTATCAAATGTAATGTAGTATTTTGTTTGAAAAACACCGTTGGTCACGGTAGTATTTTTTTGTTCGCTCCAAGTACCCATTGAAAAATTAAGTGTTACCATCCCACTTTTTACCGCATTCCCGTTCGGATCTTGGACGGTTCCAGTCAATTGTATTTCCTGTCCTTTTTCATAGGTTGTTTTATCAGATTGTATGGTGAGTGTAAGATTTGTTTTTATATCTATTGAAATATAAATCCAGTCGCTGATTCCTCCGCCTGTTCCAGTAATTTTATAGACGTATTTTCCGGATGATGCTTGGTTTGATGTAGTAATTGATAGGATGGAATCAAAGGGTGGAAGATCAGAAACACTACTGAATGAAATCGTAACACCTGAGGGCGAGGATCCGACCCAGCCACCAGAAAGAGAAACGGTATCTTTTGATCCATATTGAAATGTTATTGATATTCTTGATTCATCGGAATCGCTTCTTGTAAGAGAAAATGCTGTTGGAGAAGCAGACATCTGGAAAATCATTCCTGCAATTCGAATAGTGAGAGAGAGGGTTTTTGTTCCCGTGAGACTCGTTGCTATGACATTGAAGATGAACTCACCTGTTGATGCATCGCCATTTGTTACAAAATTTATAGTGGACGTAAAAGAACCATTCCCCGATAGTGTATTATAGTTAATAGCTACCCCTGTTGGATCGATTCCGATCCATTCATCCGATAAGGTTATTGTTTCGTTATCACCAAAAGTCCGTTGTATTTGTAGAGTGGTGCTGCCAGTACCGCCTCGGAGGATAGTAATCGCAGATGATGTTGCAGTTATGGAGAAGTCAAATACGGTGAGATTTCTTTTCTCCGAAAAAATACCATGATTTCCTGCGTTATCCCATGCACGAATCCGCCACTGTAATTGGCCTGCGATAGTAACGGTGATACTCAATGTGGTGTTGTCGGAAGTATTTTGGTTGATGAGTAATGATGTAAAATTATCATTCGATATCTGAAGTTGATAACAGGATATCCCTGAGACATCTGAAGTGTTTGTAATGTTATCTGCTGTTTCATTCCATGAAAAGGTCACATGATTATTATTGATTTGATAATTTTCAACAGGCATGAACAAGACAGGTTGGTCTGGAGCGGTAGTGTCGATGATAAAGCTCCAACTATCAGAGATATTAATTCCTTGAGTGTTGTTCGCTATCACCCTCCAATACCATTTGCCTTCCTCAAGATTTATCGTTGGGGTGTACGTATCAGCTGTCGGGCCGAGACTCTTGTTTATTTTTAATAATGCAAAATCAGATCGATTACTAACCTGTATAGTATGATTATCTGCATATTGGCTGATGTTCCATTGGAATGTAGGGGTTGTATCGGTGGTTATCAAAGTGTCTGATGGTTGGGAAAGGATAGGTTTTGTTGGAAGTGCTATTTCTTGATTTCCAAAACTACTCCAAGATGGTACTAGAGATGTATATTTTCTAATTAATACCCAGTCATAGCTTGTGTCCTGGATGTCATAACTTGCAATGCCATGGAATGCTCCTAATGAAATATATTTGATATTTTTTGTCCATCCACAACCATATGATGACTGTGATGTTCTATCCTTGCTTAGGACAACTCCCACGGCGTCGAACTGTGCTCCTAAAATATACCAAACATTATCGACAGATGTAAACACATTACTGGTGTCGCAATTGTAGCTAGCAGTCGACCCTGTTCCTGTCCATCGATTAACATTTCTGCTTCCAGTATCCCGCATATATAAACTCGTTGCATCTACTCCTGCGTTACTCCCTTGAGTATAGATCGAAGACTGACCTGAAAGTGTTCCACTATAAGCACCCGCGTTGGTATGATACAGTATTCTTCCCTCTACTATATAGCCACTATTCAAATTGAAAGAGAGTGCGTTTTGTAGACCAACTGATCCAATATTTATTCGAAGTATACTATTAGAAACAGAGTATGAATTAGCATTTACTATCCATTGGCTGCTCAAACTTGTTCCAAGAAAATCATCAAAAAAAGGAAACGTAGTGCGACCATTGCTATAGGAAATGGCTGCAGCATTCCCGTAATAAATATTCAACGCATCTTCGCCGTTTGTTTTTACCCAGAACTGAGCCTTGTCCCCATTCGTTTTATTTTCTATCCAATAACTTAATTCAGAACTGCTGTTTTTATTCGTAAAACGAACATCACTAAAATCTGTTTTGCATTTTCCTTCAAGATGAACATTAACATTTGAGGCACCACTATTATATCCAATTGTAATTTCCATCTGGCAATTAGCTGAAGGATTTTGAATATTAGCTAATTTTCGATAATTCCAACTTACATTCCACCAAGAGGGATCTGACCATGATACCACGATGGAAGAAAATAGGTTAGAATTCGAAAATGCTGTGATGAGCGAAGTGTACTCTTTTGATAGGGTATCATGGACGACCCAGGTCCCTTTCCAGACACCATCGTAGATTGTTCCTGAAGCAAGATGAAGTGGTACGATATCGAAACCTTTTTCGTGGTAATTTTTTGATTGGACGGTTGCAATCCCGCAGCTATCTTTTACAGTTACTGTAATAACCATTAGCGATCCAATATTGACTTTTTCAGGGACTACAGAAGCATCATTAATACATGGTTTTTGTTGATGGGGCAGTAACTGGATAAAGGGAGATGGAAGAAAAAAGAAAAAAGCAACAATCAGAATAAAAATTGATTTTTTAATGACCTCGCCTCCTTTTTGAAAATAAAAACGATAGAAAATTTTCTTAACCAAAATAATGAAAAATCTACCTTTTTTCTTTTTAAAAAAGAGGATCGATTCGATGTGAGTACATGAGAAATTAGATTCAAGGCATCCACTCAGTCATTCTCCTTCTAAGAGTATTTAGCTAATCTCTTTTTTTCTTTATCAATTTTTTTAGGATATCTTCTTCATTTTCTGAAGAATATGATATCTGCTTTTGGTTTTCTATTTCTTTTACACTATTTTCGATTGTTGGTTGTTGTATCCTTGATTTTAAGTTAAAAAAACTACCAGAGAATACATTTATCCCTTCAGAAGAAATTGTTATTGGTGCAATCCTCTGTGAATGTGATGTACCACGAAGTTTAATTATTTCCACCCCGCGTAATCGTTCAGTTTCACCTTGAAAATTATAAAAAACAATGATTCCATCAGCAAGAAAATCTTCAACGCCAGTTTTTGAAAACTTATAGGGTGCATCTGAGGATTCAGTGATAAAAAAGGTGGTTAGTTCTAACTCTTCAAAAAATCTAAACAACTGTTCGATATAAATCCGATATTGTTCCAATTTTCCAGAAAAAGAGGTCTCTATTGCTGAGATTGAATCTAATACAAGCAAACGAGGATTAAAATCTTCAGGAATAAAATCTAAAACGACATCAATCTCTAATGGGAGACGACCACTCGCTTTTTCTAGAAGAGCCTCTACAGATCTTGCTATTATAATTGGTTGTAATCTTTTTAATGCTATCCGACCGCAATTTTTTGCCGATAAAATAATCTGATTTGGTTCGTTTTTTAATTCTTTGACATCAAAACCAAATGATATCATATGTGATTTCAATCGATCCGGTCGTTCTTCCATAGAAAGAAAGACACAATCATGTCCTTGACACGCTAAATTATACAGAGTTTGTAAACAAAATATTGTTTTTCCACACCCTGGCCCACCAGCGACAATGATATTTGATCCTTCAGGAATACCATTTTTAATAAGATTATCAAAACCTGATATCCCAGTACGAATCCATTTTTCTTTCTTGAACTCTTTATCTTTAAGAAAGAGTTCAACCTCTTCTAATTTATTGAAATCCGCATCCACAAATTTTTCTCCTAGTGCACCAATAGTGCATGTAATTCATTATGTTTATAAATATTTTGTTATAGTAGAATTATAAAAAATAAAAAAGGAATTTTTATGATAATTTTACACAAAATTTGATTAGAGAATCACATAAATATCTTCGATATCAAGGGAAGAATTATTGTTCTCATTTGTGGCTTTCACCATAAGGGTGTGTAGTCCACGGGCTGCTTGGAGATTCCAGGTAAACGGTGCTTCTGAATCTATAGATTGCGACACATCATCGATGAAGAATTCAACTGAATTGGTATTTTCAGCTGTGACTTGTATCGTGAGTGGTCCGAGGATTCGTGCAGCTGCTTTCTGAAGCGGGAGTTTTTTCAAAAGTGTGGGGAATCCTCTTCCGAAGAGATAGGTGTGGTAATAGAGCGGTGTTTCGATATGCACTTTGGGAACATCTGGCTTAAGGTTTCCGTAGACGCCATCAATGTACATCACCCCGGTGTCGTTCCCGTACCATTCTGCGATCATATCAGCATCATAGGACATCCGGAACCAGCCCTGTTCTCCCCATTTTGTCCCCCAGCTGTTTTTCACAATCCAACAGTTCTGGCTATCGTCATAACCTACGATGGTAACGACATGGCCCCCCGCATATTTTCCTGCATGGTTTTTATACACTCCTCCAAAATAGTAAAAGAAATCGTTCCAAAAATGGATACAGATGACCAGAGGTCCATGGTCTATTAACGCTTGTTTCATGGTACTGATGTTATGGTCAACCCATCCCCATTCGGTTATCTTCACGGTTCTATTTTCCCATCCGAGGAGACTTTCGAATGGATAATCAAATGCTCGATGTGGGTCAGGGAAACATCCTTCATCGGGGACACCGAATTGTTTGAGATAGTTTGCTGCGTCCATGATATTGACATATCCTTTTTCAATGCTTCCTCCAGCGTAGAAATATAAATGATTTTCTGAAAGATCTGGGTCGTAGAGTTCCTTAAGTTGGTATTGCATTTTTGTTTCTAGGGCTGCGCAGAGGCCATACGCTTCACAGGTGGGTGCAGGTGACTGATCTTTAATAGGGGTCGTATAATCGGTTCCATTGATATCCCGCCAGCTGAACGATGACGGTAAGGTGAGCAGTTCTTGGGCAGTAATGGTTTGTAGACTACTTACAGAGATGATTGGGAGAAGCATTATAATTATGCAGAAACTTGTAATTTTCTTCTTCATACTATTTCCCTTACATAATACATAATATTTTTCCTTTATAATA
>CAZGIV010000072.1:0-10916 GCA_964526175.1 uncultured Thermoplasmatales archaeon
TAATAAGACTAAGAAAACTCATGAGAGTTTTTTGATACACAGGAATCCTCATCAACGACCTTTGAGTGCTCTATGCGAAGATACAGTAATACATATTTATGTTTTTTGAAGAGCGTACACGAAAGTACATTAGAAAGTTATTTTTCTGCGAGACGTTTCTTTAGCTCAGTGATAATATCAACCGGACTTGGATCAATTCCTCGTAAAACCGCAAGATAGCAGCTCGTAAAATCTCCCAGGCACATAAGGTACATCATTTTTGCTAGCTGGCTTTTTCCTTTCGGGGAGACCTCAATGATATTGCCTGCGGTATTGCGGAAGAGGTCACGCATGAAACTGAACCTGGTCGTCATATCGATGATTTCTTCGTCCTTATCGCGCAGTAAGATACAGGAGAATTGTTTTGATATCTCAGGGTTTGCAGACCAACCGACGATATCATTATGGTTGCATTCTGGGACAACATCTGTCCGTGCAATCACTTTACTGTTTTCATTGAGTTGATGACGCCATCGTTTCGCAATGGGGGTATAAATGCCCCATCCATAGATCTGGGGAATTGTGTTAAAGATTTTTTTTGCAAGCTGTTTTGCTTGATTGTTTTCTTCAGGAACTGCTTTATTATTCATGGCGATAAAATCCTGTGTCACAGCAATGGTTTCCTCGATATCTGCGTCAATTATGGTTTTCAGCAAACCGATTTTCTTCAAAAATATAATCGAAGGAAATAACAAGTAGGCTGTTGCCGCTCGTGGTTGAATCCCCGCGGGGATTTTCACAAAGGGAACCTCACGTTTTTCCGCGAGGTCCTGAAGTTTTCCACCAGTGGAGATACAAATAATCTTACATTTTTTCTGATATGCTATTTTAAATGAACTGATGGTCTCATCTGTGTTCCCTGAATAGCTGATACAGATAACAAGGGTATCCTTATTCACCCATTTCGGTAGATCATAATCCCGATTAACCAAAAGAGGAACATCAAGTTTATCTCGGAACAGACTTGCCATAATATCCCCCGAAATCGCAGAACCACCCATACCCGCAATAAGGACGTTATCTATTTTGATGAAATTGAACCGTTCTGTTGCTTCAGCAATTGCAAGAGCTTCTTTGATTTGCTCGGGAAACCTCGCAAGCCCATCAAGCATATTTGCTTTATCGACTCGTGTGATTTTTTCAATGTCGTTTACCATCATATTTTACCATCTCATCTCTCTTCATTATTCTTAAGACATGATACGAATGTTAAGACCTATAAGAGCATCGAAGAGAGAAAGAGAAATCATATGCGGTATTCAAAAATATTTCTATTAAAAACTACGATGGATGTTGTTTTGATTAAAAAAGGGTTAAAAACTCGTGTTTCTTACAGTGATGCACATGGAATACGTTCAGGGTGAAATCCTAACGAAAGATGGTTTTATGAGTGGGTATCTTGGTTTTGAGCAAAATCAAAAGATAAGTGAGGTCAGAAAAGGCACTCCACCGGAAAAACCTGTTGCCAAAGGATTGATTCTCCCTACCGTTGTCAATAGTCATACCCATATTGGTGATTCTTTCATTGGGTTAAAACATCGACAACTCCCTCGTAATGTAAAAGACCTTGTTGCACCACCAACAGGGTTGAAACATCGTTGGTTAAAGGAAGCATCGGAACAGGAGATCCTTAAGGGGATACAGATGTCCCTTGTGAAGATGGCTACATCGGGAACCTCATGTTTTTGTGATTTTCGGGAAGGAGGGCTCATTGGGATTTTCCAGCTGCAAAAGGCATTGAAAAACTCCAGTATCGATTCAGTGATTCTCTCACGACCATCACAGATGACCTACGATAAAGAGGAGCTTGATCGACTGTTGCAGAATTCCGATGGAATCGGTTTAAGCAGTATCTCTGATTGGGAGCCTTCTGAGATCGAGAAGATAGCAAAGCATGTTCGAACAAAGAAAAAACTGTTTGCGTTGCATGCAAGTGAGGTGGTACGCGAAGATATCGATGGAATTTTAGATTTACATCCAAATCTACTTGTGCATATGATTGCTGCGACAAAAGCAGACCTGGAGCGGGTAAAAGATGCTACTGTTCCAATCGTCGTATGTCCTCGATCGTATCTGTTTTTTCGCTTGAAAAACAATCTCGCACTTATGAAAAAGACCGGTGTTACTCTTCTTCTCGGAACTGACAATGCGATGATTAATACCCCTGATGTGATAGAGGAGGTGCGAAGGTTACGAAAAACCGGTGCATTCTCTCTTGAGGAGTTGTTGACAAATGTCACATATACTCCAAGGAAAGCTTTAAATTTAGATGACTGCATTCAGGGTCGCGACCTATCAGAAAAATTTATTGTTTTAGAGAGGGACTCTTTAAAATTATTATATGTCTCAAAATAGGTAGAATTGAGAGGGATAACAATGATGAAAGTTGAAAACGCGATGTCAAAAGAGTTAGTTGTTGGATACGTTCCAGGAACTATCAGAGAAGCATTGAAGACTCTTGCAAAGCATAATGTGTCAGGGATGCCGATCCTAAAGAAAGACACAAAAAAAGTTGCTGGTGTCCTCACTCGTTCTGATATATTTAAAAACCCTGATGAAGAGCAAATCGCGTTGATTATGAGTACGAAACCATACACTGTGATGAAAGACGAAGACTTATCAGCCGCTGCAAAGCTTCTTTATGAACATCGAATCCATGGTCTGCCTGTAGTTGATAAAAGAAAAAATCTTGTTGGAATCATCAGCCCCACCGATGTACTCAAAGCGTTAGATGATAAATATAATGATATCGTCGATAACTATTTTACAAAAAATCTTGTCCCAGTATATCAAGAGACCCCGATTACGATCATCATGGAAATCATTAATGTGACCAGCGAAACCGCACTCCCGATCCTAAATAAAGAATGCGAACTTGGTGGTATTGTCAGCGAAGGTGATTTGTTTAAACTAAGCCATATTAAAGAAAGTGTGTCCCAGACCAACCTTGGCATGGGTGGTGACGAAGATGATTGGACATGGGAAGGAATCAGGGATACAATCCGGTTGTATTATTCAACAACAAAAGTTGATCTCCCACCAGTTTCTGTAAAAGAAATCATGATTACGAATGTCATTAAAGCGTATAAGAACGATCCGATCTCTGAGATCGCACGAAAGATGATAAAAAACAAGATCAGCCACGTTCCTGTGGTCAGCCCTGAAAACAAACTACTGGGAATGGTGACCGATATTGATCTGATGGCATGCATGTTTAAATCCTCCAAATGAATTTCCTTTGATGATATGGGAGAATTCCGCTGATGCCACAAGATATCTACGATAAAATAATGATGATAGCTAAACGGAGGGGTTTTATCTATCCATCTTTTGAAATCTATGGTGGTATCGCAGGGTTTTATGATTATGGACCACTCGGTTCTCAGTTAAAAAACAATGTTGAGAATCTCTGGAGAAAATTCTATCTTTTAAAGGATAATTGTATAGAGATAAGTACACCGACTATTACCTTGTACGAGGTATTGAAAGCATCGGGACATGTTGAAGAGTTCACTGATCTGACCGTTGATTGCAATCAATGTAAACGATCCTACAAAGTTGAGGATATCATCAAGAAAGGTATATCTATTGAACAAGCAGTGAAGGAAGATAAGATCATCTGTCCAACCTGTAGCGCCTCATTACACGATGCACATCCGGTTAACCTCATGTTTGCCACCACGATTGGTGTAGGTGAAGGAAGAAAAGCATTTTTACGACCAGAGACTGCACAAGGGATTTTTACGAATTTCCATCTCCTGTATCAGTACAGTAGGAAGAAACTACCGTTTGGGGTTGTTCAGGTCGGAAAAGGATATCGTAACGAAATCTCTCCACGACAAGGAACACTCAGACAACGAGAGTTTTCCATGGCAGAAGCAGAGGTGTTCTTCGATCCACAGGATAAGACGCATCCGTATTTTGACATAATAAAAGACAAAGAATTGTTTCTTTTTGATAACGAAAAAGATTGGATAATCTCGGTCGCTGATGCAGTAAAAAAGAAAATCATCAACAATCAAGCCCTTGCGTACTACATGTATCTCACCCAGGAATTTCTCCTCTCCGCAGGGGTTGACCCAAAGAAGTTTCGATTTCGGAAACATGCGGCGGACGAACTAGCACACTATGCAACCGAATGCTGGGATGCTGAGTTGAACAGTGAACGGTTTGGGTGGGTGGAATGCGTTGGTATCGCTGACCGATCCGCGTATGATTTAAATGCGCATATCATCGCTTCGAATGTTGATATGTACGCGTTACGATCATTTGATGAGCCTAGAGAGGTAAGTGTAACGAAATTAGTTCCCAAAATGAACATTCTCGGACCTCGATTCTCAGGAAAAGCAGGAAAAATCAAGGAACAACTTGAACAGATGGATGCGGCCACGGTGAAAAAAATTACTGTGACAATCGATGGCGAATCAATCGATATTCCAAAGGATTGTTATGATATTGTTGAGATGAAAGAAAAACAGAGTGGTGAAAAGTTTGTCCCTCATGTTATCGAACCATCCTACGGGATTGACAGGATCCTATATTTCATTCTCGAGCATAACTACGTGGAAGCAAAGAAAAAGGATGAGGAATACACGATTCTGAAACTGAATCCCTGGGTCGCACCTATTAAGGTCGGGGTATTTCCTTTGATTGGCGATGACGCACTCGTACGGATTGCAAAAGAAATTGATAGAACCTTAAGGAACGCGGGAATCGCAACGTACTATGACGAGGGTGGTACGATTGGACGACGGTATGCACGCATGGATGAAATTGGAACACCTTTTTGTATCACCGTTGATCATGACTCATTGACCGATCAAAAAGTAACGATACGAGACCGTGATACCACCAAGCAAGAACGGAAAAAAATTCAGGATATTTCGACGTATATCAAAGGGAAAATATCGTTCTGATTATTTAGAACGTTTTCACTGTTTTTTCTACGATCTCCAATGCTTCGTCTATTTCTTCAGAAGAGATGGTCAATGGCGGACGGAATCGTATGGTGACTGCCCCGCAGGTAAGGATAAGAAGGTTGTTTGCATAGAGTTTGTTTTTCAGCTCGCCTCTTTTTTGTGAGGTTGGTAAATCAAAGGCACACATGAGACCTCTTCCGCGCGCATTTGTTATCTTCTGAGGATATTTCTGCTCAATTGCTTCTATTCCTTGGAGTAATCGTTTCCCTTGCATCTCCGCATTCTTCACCAGGTGTTCCTTTTCGATGATTTCAAGGTATTTTTGACAGCGGACCATATCTACGAGGTTCCCACCCCATGTTGAATTCAGTCTGCTTGGGATATTGAAAACGTTCTCTTTGACCTCATCGACACGGTTACTTACCATGATACCACAGACTTGTGTCTTCTTTCCAAACGCAAGGATATCTGGTTCAAAATCAAAATGCTGATACGCCCACATCTTACCGGTCAGTCCGACACCACTTTGAACTTCATCGACGATAAACATCATCTCATAGTCATCACAGAGTCGACGGAGCGTATGGAAGAATTCCTTACGGAAATGATTATCCCCTCCTTCACCCTGGATGGGTTCGATGATGAGAGCAGCGATATCATCAGGGTTTTGCGCTATCGCGTTTTCTATCTCAGCTACCGCGTGTTTTTCTCGTTCTTTTACCTCGTTGAGGTTTGCATCGGTGAGTGGAAATCGTATCTTTGGGTTGTCGATCCGCGGCCAGTTAAACTTCGTGAAATATTTTATTTTATTCAGATTAAAGGTATTGGTCATGGAAATGGTATATCCTGATCTGCCATGAAATGCTTCTTTGAAATGAATGACTTGTCTGCCTTTCTCTCCGTTTCCTTTGGCAATGTTATTACGTATTTTCCAGTCAAATGCTGTCTTCAGACCGTTTTCTATGGCAAGTGCTCCTCCAGCAATAAAGAACAGGTGATGAAAGTGTTTTGGGACTGCATATTTTGCAAAAGTGTCAACAAACTCAGCTAGCTCAATGGTGTAAATATCAGAGTTTGTAGGGTTATTGACCGCGATTTCTCCGAGCTTTTCGACAAATTCCGGGGTGGTCATTGCAGGGTGGTTGCATCCGAGGGGTGCAGTAGCAAAAAACGAGAACCCATCAAGAAAATATTTTCCGGTTCGAGAATCATAGATTCTACATCCCTTGCTTTTCTTGAGATCCAAGACGAGGTCAAACCCATCTGCAAGCATGTATCGTCCAAGAGTTTTATGGACATCTGTTGGTTTCATCGACATGGCACCAATTCCCCTTTAAAATTTGACGGTTACCTGTTTGAGCGGTATCCCTCCTTGTTATAAAATAATATCGGTCAATTTTTTACGTAAAATCTACTTATTTTCTAAGGGGATTGTGTTCTCCTTGAATTTAATACCCATTTCTTCCAGTTCATCGAGTATAGGGTTGTAGATTTCTGGAATGACCGGGATATGGACACCAGTCATGTTGATTTCTTTGTTAAGAACCATCTTTACTGCGATCGCTGCAGGAAGGGCAACGGTGCGTGCAACAGAAGTATCGCCATCAGGTATACCGTAGTCAACCAAGGTTGAGGTTACGTATTCCTTTTTTGATGGATATTCCGCGATGAACTCATGATGCATGACGACCATGTCTCTCTCATGATCACCCATGGACATCTTTTGTAAGGTGAGCACATTCAGATAATCCAAAGGAGTGTTTTTGTCTTTTGGCAACAAAGTGTCACTAAAAAGACCGAGCCACTCAAGGCGTTTTATGATCGCAGAGTATGGTTTAAGACCAAGAAATGATGCTGTCGCAACAGGGAGGTTATCCTTTGGTTTCACACTGACTAAATGCCTGGTAAGATCCCCATATGTTTTACCCGTAAATCCCGTCGGGAGTTCTTCGCTGAGCCAGCCAAGCGCTACGATATTTCGTAATGTTTCGCACCATCCAGTCATCCTAAACGTCCCACGATACACGGTTGCTGCATCTTTTAAACCATAGATGTCCTTGTAGGGTACGGAATTACGATTTGGATAATTTTCAAACGTGCCGACATCCTTAATGTCTTGTAAGAAATAATTCTCGAACAGTTGTTCACCAGGGATTGAAATCTCCTTGCCTCTTTCCAACCATTTCGCTGCGTTAAGGGACGCGAGAAGGACCCCACGTGGTGACCATGAAAACTTATAGCCGAAAGGATTGTTGTTTGCCTCATGAGACGGAAGAGCACCGGTCGTTGATTTAAAGCTTACGACCGTTCCTTTGTTCTTTTCCACAGCATGGATAATCCTCATCGCAGACATATGGTCAATGCCAGGATCAAGACCACATTCATTCAGAATGAGGATCCCTGCGGCCTTTGCCTTCGTATCCAACGCCTTCATTGCATCGCTGACATATGAAGTCGTAATCATGTGTTTTTTATGTTTAATGCACATCTCTGCTACCTTCACATGATACGTATAGGGTAAAAGACTCATGACAACTTCTGCGTTGGAAACGAAATTCTCTACTTTTTTATCATCATTGACATCTAAAGAAAACGCTGCTCCCTGTAGATGTCCGTCGATCATCTGTTCTGCTTTACTAACGGTCCTACTTGCCATAATCACATGAAAATTAGGCTCATCTAAAAGATATCGAATCATCGGTCGAGAGACCATACCTGCGCCAAGAACCAGTATTTTTTTCATACGATTGCCTCCAAATATGTCGAGCTGCCAAGCAGCGAAACAAATGACCTTATAAATATTTGTTGATGTAGTGATACGCAGGAGTTAGTTCTCCTTGATATAAAACCACTGCGTTTTTTATCTCAGCAGGTAACGCTACTTTGTTAAAATCAGTGATTGTGAAATCAGCGTTCATAATCTCAGGAACAAACCGGAAGAGGATTTCACTAAACGACTGGGACGACTCCCGTGGTAACTCACAAGGGAGATTATCAACTGCCATTACGATAATACCATCGCCTTCATAACCGTCTGTAATCGTATCGGTACTGGGATGGTAGATAAAAACAGGGTTATCAGAGGAGGTTGTTTTCTCCGTGAACTCAATGGCACCGTTGACATCAGAACTAATATCACCAATTACCCTCAGGCGCATCTTTTCTTTCTTTGAAAAGGTTTTTTTAAGATAGTCCTTGGTGAGGAGACGTGGATATTGTGTGTTCCAGAAGATACAATTCATAAGAATCGAAAGAGAGGGAACATACCGCTCAAAGATTGAGCGGTATCCTTCAGGATGACGGTAATAATCCTGCAAATCAAATTTTTTGCCAGGTGTAGCAGGTTCAACTATGTGTTCTTCTTTGAAAACAACCTTATAGATGACTTTATTTGATGGGTTGTTAACCACCGATTCGATTTCCTCTGGTTTTATTTCTTTTAGGGGAAAAACATCAAGTATTTCTTGAGCACCAATGGACACATTACCATATCCTGAAAAACCGATGATAAGTGGTGTTAAAGAGGGAGGTAATCCATTCATTTCTATGTTTTTAGCAACAGCAGTGAAGTGTTCCTTTATTTCATCTAGATCCTTGTAATTGACTGTCTGTTTAATCTCGCGGAAGGGAGTCTCTATCTGCTCCCAATGTAATCGTTGTCCAAACGTCCATAAGGTGTCAACCATACCTGCAAGGCCAGCGAACCGGCCGAAAAACACTAACCGTTTCCCATTTCTATCAACAATACGCTCATAATCAATTAAGGTACAGCCCATTTCCATCATTTTCTTCAGCATAGGCATATTATATTTCTGACCTTTGATGGTATGGGAAAAAAACACATAGGTTTTCCCTTGTTCAAAAAAATCTACAGGGATTTCTTTTACAGCAAAAACAACAGAACTCGGAGTGAGGTTATCCTGAACATGAGCACCAACTTTTTGATATGCACCCTCAGAGAAAATTCGAATGCTCGAAGGTTGGATAAACGTCTCGATACCGTACTTCTTTTTCAGTTCTAATACATGCTCAGGGGTGAGCGGGACTCTCCGTTCCCAGCGATTTTTATCTTCCCGTCGTATGCCTAGTGCTGCGTTCATGCGACAACATCCACGACCCCTCATCCATTGTCGTTTAATAGGTTTTCCGGGTGATTCTTCCTTACAATCTGGAGAAAAAAAGCGAGGAGAGAGGGAAGAAGGGAGGATAGGAAGGCGGAAGGAAAGGGTCCCTCTCTTTATTTGTGCTCGAGTATGAACTACGATAGTTTGATGCTGGTGATGTCGCTGAGATCCTCAAGGTTGTTCATTTTTACCATCGAGTCAGAAATCGTGTACAGGACGTCACCAATATACAATGTTCTGGTGATATCGGTGCTTGATGAGCCCCAGTACCAGTAGTAATCGGTAGTCTGTTGTTGTATTTCCTCTGGGGTTTGGTGGGTGATTCGCCCTTTGTATTCAAAGCCGTTGTCAAGGCTGAGCTGATAGACATATGCGCCTTGAAAGGTGAACTCTCCGTAGAGCATTTCTGTCCCACTACTGTTGATGTATCGGTCTTTGACTTCCTGCGGAATCTCATAGAGACTTACCGGGATTACAAGGAGTTCTTTTTCTCGGTCAAAGAGGAAAGCTTTATGGTCATAGAGAGCTGGGCTATCTGTTCCACGATCACCGATTACAACCTTTGCGACTTCTTTTGGGTTCTCAAAGTCACTGACATCAAACAGAGCGATTTTCAGGCCAAGAATCGCCGTATAGTAAATCGCCCCTGGTGTGTGAACTTTATCTGCATCGATCGTTGGGTCGACTTCTTTTCCAATACCAATGATATGGGTTTCATCATAGGGATGGAGATACTCAGAGTATCCAGGGATCTTCAACTCTCCAAGAATCTTTGGATGGTACGGGTCAGATAAATCAACCGTGAAAAGCGGGTCAACCTGGACAAAGGTGACGAGGTACGCTCGATTTCCAAGGAATCGTGCCGCATAAATAGATTCACCAGGTGCGATGTTCTCAATCTGGGAGACCTGTTTAAGGTCTTCATCAAGGATATAGATGTTGTTGCTGGATTGAGAACCGTCTCCCCAGTTGTTACCAACAGTTGTTGCAATTCTGAAGAATCCGTTGTGCTCATCCATGGAGAACTGGTTCAGGATATGACCAGGGACTTCCCCCTGTGCGATATAGGTGACATTGCCGGTGTTAATGGAGATTTTATGCAGGATTGTGGTTTCTTGATCGTTGACCGATGATGAACCTCCATCGGTTCGGTATAACAATGGATAATACGGATAATGGACTGATGCAAGGAAGATGTTGTTTTTTGATACATACATCGTTTGGGAGCTGCCTAGCATAAAGCTTTTTTCAACAATATCATTGGTATCCAGGTTCAATGAGATGATATGGGTCATGGTGTCAGAAAGCTCCGGGACATCAACGTAGTAGATGTCAGAAGCGGAGATGGTTTGGTTTTCATCATCGATACTGATTCGTGGGACGTTGAGAGTAAAGTTTTTTTCATCAAGAGCATAGTAGATATTATAAGTGTATTCAGTCGCGACTACATAGACAAATTCATCAATTAATCGGGCATCAAAATATCCACCGTCGATCCTGATCTCTTTTATCAAAGACGGGGTTGTCCGTTCTCCAAGATCGTAGACATTAATGACGGTTTGTGAGACCCCACCCCACCACATACCAGGTCGGGATATCTCCCCCTTGATACCATCTTCGAACAGAGGATAGCCGTAAAAACCACCCGAATCTCCGAAGACCACAAGGCGGTCGCCATGAATGAAGATGTTATTAATGGTGACATTCGTAATCCTAATCTGAGAAAGAATTGTTGCTTCAAAAGCAGGGTATGCTTTGATGATATAGACGGTCTGGTTAGCGACCACATAGAGGTAGGATCCATCTGTTTTTACAATGTCAGGTTCATCAACAC
>CAZGIV010000073.1:0-10854 GCA_964526175.1 uncultured Thermoplasmatales archaeon
GCACGGCTGAAGACCGTGATGTCGAGGGTTCGATCCCCTCCTGCGGCACTTTTTACTGCTTTTTTCTCCTGTTGGATGACCCTAAAAATGTGAATTTCTGAGTGCGGCTCTATGAGCATGGGTTAAATGCCCCCGCTCACCAATTTATTAACAAATATGAGTCCGAATCTCCCTCCCCGCGTTATTCATCAATACTTTTATTTGCATGAAGCAGATTACAATATATTATAGCATTATTTTAGCTGTTTTTCTCCACTAAGACAATCACTCTAGGTCAATACCATCCTTTTATAATTTTTAATCTTGTTTGTTTTACTATATATTTTCCATCGCATTGTGAAGACTTCCATCCCAAAAAATGTTTTTCGACAGAATGGAGTTTTCATTTAGCAATTCATCCTTTTGGATAGGAGGGAGACGATCGTCTGGCACTTTCGCAGCCCACGCAACAAATCTTCGAACCATCCACCACGTATGAGTCAGTTCAGCAGAAGCATTCTTACTTAACGAAGCGATATCCTTCCATTGATACAACCCAGTACCAAGACAGGTAAACTTCTTGTTTTTCACTTCTGTGATATGACCATTCCACCAAACCATATATTCTGGATGCGCTGTACAAAGCAATATCCTTCCCTTGTTCTCATTGGGATAAATCTCCGTTGTAATACAGGGTCTATTAGAATAATCTAACTCAATTACTTTATCGGTAAGCTCCCAATCCCCCGCCATATAATATGCATACAAAAACACGTTTCTCAAACTCTCATGTTCATTTTTAATGTAGCCTGCAGCCTTCAAGAACGCAACAAAAAGACCACGAATGCCTCCGACATATTTCCAGGCGTGTATTCGGATATCGTTGCTGTCTGAAAGATCCTTCGCAGGATATTTTGCAAGGACCTGAACCTCCCGGTCTGGGGTTTCCGGTACTATCAGCGCTGGACCGCCCCACCATCGGATTCGTTCAGTATCCTTGCTGAAATCTGAAAAGATGGGATGATCTTTGGATAGCTGAAAATCAACGGGGGCACCACCGGTATGGATCCGAACACCATCAACAGTCTCCCCTGGTGCAAACGAAAATACATATGCTATCGGACCGATTTTCTCCGCATGGTTTTTTTGAAATAGATAAAAAAGAGGAAATGCAATCGATTTATAAAACGATGAGACACAAGTAACTCCCAGAGAGCTTTTATTATATTGTCTTTCTAAAAATGTCCGAGTTCTTTTCTCTGCTGTTTGTAAATCCGTTATCAGTGCCGTTCCCCCGCAAATCCCGATGTATCCACCACCATCTTGGATAAATTCTGAGATCTTTTTCTTCCATTTTCTGACGTTCCGTAAGAAATGAAAGCCTTTTATCATAGCAAGTCCGTCTCCAACACCACCTCCCGGAACAAGCAAGACGTCGAACCGGTCAGTTTTCAGGGCGCCCTTTAAAATATCAGTATCGAAAACATATTGGGTGACAATGGTATTGGTCGTATTGTTCATCGTCCACGAATAATTATGTAATATTATCGGGAAGAAATGCTTGCCTGACCCCCACCCAAGCGGCTCCTCTGCAAGGATAGCGACTCGTATGATGCGTCCTTTAGGATTTGTTTCTTTCTTCGTATCTGCGTGATTATTTGGAGTTAAGGACATAAATATCACTTTGGTGGAGTATATCCCCAGTGGTCAATGGTAAACTTCCAATTCTCATTGACATGTTGAATTATTTTTTCATCAATCGTATAGACGTTGGTTTTGTACTCTGAGTGCTGTTGCAGATATTTCATCATCTCTGGCTTCGCACCTTCAAATCCAGGGAGCTTTAATACTGTATAGATGTGTCGTACTTGTTCCATGGGATCGGAGATAAGATCTTCATATTTTATTTCAACAACTCTATCGTTTTGTATATGTTCTTTTTGTTCAAAAAAGCTGTTCATAAGTCGAATATAGTTCTGGATGACCTGCGTTTCAATTTCTTCCTCAGAACCAGTCTGTAACGCGAGTTTATCCAATACCCTCATTCTCATTTTTTTTGTCGAGAGATACACCAGATACGGACTTCGGTAGATATGAATGAATTTTGCTTCTGGGAAAAGCTCAAGCAAGGTTGGTATTCGAGCGGTATTCGGAGGGTTCTTAGAAAGAAATCGTTTCCCGTTATGTGCTAACATCACCGTTTTTATGAATGTAAGATAGGTTGTTTTCCATTGCTCTTTTTCTTGTAATGACAGGCCTTGGAAATGAATAGATTTCAGATATTGTTCTTCAGCGTTTCTTGGGAAATGCAAACAATGGAAAAATGACCATGGACATAACACCGCCAGGGCTGCTTCATCTTCATAAGGACCATCCATGTCAACCTTGATTGCATCCATGGGTCGTTCAGATGGGAGAAACCCTGAGAGGAACTTCTTTAACGGCCCAAGAATTAAAAAACTGTCTGGCAACAGCGTATTCCATAATGAGGTATAACAGAATTGCGGGTCTTGACTTAAAAGCTCATGAAGATAGGTTGTGCCACTTCGCCAATGACCAATAATAAACACAGGAGGCTGCTGAAGAATACTATTGTCTATTTTCGTGGCATATTTTAATTTAAAAAGCAGGCGTGCTGGTGCAGTGAGAAGTGATGTCAACGTGATAAAGATTGCCCGAGGAAGGTACGCTCTATCGATACCTTTATTTTGTTTTACTAACCGAATCCAATGCCGCATTGAGATACCAAACAGGGGATGCTGCGTCGTCTGATGATGTCTTTTTGTTTGCTGGTCATCCTTTGGTTTCATACATGTTCCTCTTTCTATTACTAATTTTATATCGAGAGATCTTTTTCAAAAACGCGATGTTTTTTATATACTATCGCACCCGTTATCGCAATCGTTGTATGAGCAACTGTGTTGTGTTCATCAATCCATCCGACCTCGGCACCCCTATACCCTCGGTTTTTCATCTCCGCTAAGATCCGATAATTTAGTAGAGACCCAATATGGTGATTACGAAATTCTTTCTTGATGCCAATGAAATGCAATTTCCCTACCGTAATGTTTCGTTGTGTTAAAAGGAAACGGAGCAGTTCAAAAGGACCTAATCGCCCATTCATTTTTTGAAAAACCTGATTATAATCTGGTGTTGACCAGATATAAGCAACGGGTACACCTTGACATTGAGCAACTAAAAACAATTTTGGGTCGACAAACCATCGTAACTGTTTTACTCCAAAGCGAGTTTTCACCTCATCTGTAGAAACAGGAACATACCCCCAGTGATCAGAAAAGGTTTCTAAAAAAAGTGGAATCCACCATTTCATTTCCTTTCGGGTGCGTAATCGATCAAAACGACGAACGTGCATCCCTGAATCACTGCATTGTCGTGCTTTTTCTTCTAATACTTTTGGTAACGGTTTGATTAGATCTATATAATAAAGGAAGAGGTCATGAAATTTTTTCAGGCCAAATTTCTCAACATAGGAAATATAATACGGTGGTGAATAGCTGGAAAGTAAACTTGGTGGTGATTGAAAACCTTCATATAAGAAACCACAACCAACATCGATACGACCATCGATTGGCCCTCGCATTATCTTCATTTCTTTTAAGAGGAGCCATTCCTGAGCAGTGCGTAAGAGCGCGTCAGCACATCTGAAATCCTGAATACATTCAAAAAAACCAAAATACCCTATATTTTCTCCAACAGCGGTGCAATAGGCATAGTCGATTATTGCAGCAATTCGACCGATGACTTTGTTATTTTTCTTTGCGATGAATAAAATACATTCTGCATGTGACCAAAAAGGATTCTTTTTTTTAAAGAAATCACTTATCTCTTTCCAAAAAGGAGCAACCCAGTAAGGAGAACTCTTGTATATCTCAAATGGAACCTGGTAAAATATTTTCAAGTCCCTTCCGTTTTTCACTTGTTGTACTTGAATATCCCCTGGAAAGATTCTTTCGTCGTTTTTAGTAGGCCTAAAGACGTATCTTCCATGATAGTTAGACTGTGTCAGGGAAATGCTTCTTCCTCCATATTACTCTCGATTGATTCCTATCTAAATATTTTTACTTCCTTAATAAATATTCTTCCCAATTCTATTCCAATTCCATTATCGACATCGGTCAGTGAAAAGTTTAGCGAGAAATATCTGACTAGACAATTAATTTAAAAAAATTACATCTTTTAAAGCGAAAGACACTTATCCCAGGAGGTAAATAAATTCCATAGTTTTTCGATAAACAGATGTCTTTGTAAAAAATGTAATAGAAATTGATAGACCAAAGTCCTCTGAACAGCGTTGCTATCTGCTGGTGTCTTAAGCGTGACAGGAATGACATCGAAATCATTCGGATTATTTTTATTTTCTACTCGTATGAAAGCTTCAAATTCAGAATTGTGTTCATTTGGAGCAATGACTGATACTTGTATGGTGGTTTGTCCATCCTCCGGGGTAAGATTTTCTCCAGATTCAGGAGTAAATGACCATGTGCCCCAATTAATTAATGAGGTGTTAATTGTCCAGTTCAACAATGAACCAGCGTCTCCAATATTTTGTACCTGAAAACTTCCATTCACGGTCGCGCCTGGTTTGATGCGCGTCCATGAAAGACTTCCAGTACCGTCTAAATCCGAGGTAGTAGACCCTGGTGGTCCTTGTCCTTCTGGAGGTATATACACGACTTTGAATACTCCGCCTCCTGAATTATATTGCCAAACGGTTGCTCTCTCAGGAGTGACTTCGAAGATCGACCCTGTTTCCCCATTTGTAATGAGGGTATTTCCACTGGGGAGCCGCCAGGCACCGGAGAGATGGTTTGCATAAAAACTCGTCGGAGGGCTTGCTGTATATATCCATGTTTGTGCTGTTGGTCCATACGCGGAACCTGGTTGTAGATAATACTCACCGTTCTCATCCACCGGTGGAGTAATTTCATCAACCGTTGAATAATGACTACCAGGACGGTTTGCTCCATTGTTGAAGACAAGAATGTCACCTTGACCTGGGTATCCTTCATCGATCCATGACGCATCATGCTGACTAAACAATTTCCTATCATTTATTGTCCCTGCGCGATACGCCTGCGGGTTCCCCCAGCGGTAGAGGAGATCACCACCTTTTCCACTATTTCCACCTGTATGTCCTGCTGCTTCCGCTGTTGTTGTACTATGGTCAATGACCCAGATTTCATTAAAATTATGGACACTGATCATGATCTGATTAAACTTCTCGTTATAATCAATTGAATTTGTATGCATCCAATCACCACCAGTTGTGGTTCCATAATTAATATCAACTAACTCGGGATGATCTCCTACCACACCATAATTTGCTTTGGACGCATCGTAATCCTGGATGAGATGATCCCAGACATGCCATTCCCAGACGATTGTCCCACTTGTTGGTCCCGTTGGTTGAACTTCAATGATATGGTCAGGCATTAGATCTACATTAGAACCGTAACTAGGGTTCCGTCCGGCTGCAATCGCCTCAGTGGGTGTTTTGGTTTCCCAGGCAATCAACAACACATTTCCATTAGGTAATGATTTGACATCATGATGAGTAAGAAGTCCATTGGTATTATAGCGGAAATCCCATACAATTGTTCCGTCCCATTCTACTTTCTGGACACCACCGCCAGCTCCTCCAGCAAGAGGACCGATACCGACTCGTATGGTCCGAAGAATGGTTCCGTCGCTCAACCACCATACAGCCACACCAGGGAAAAAGCTGCTTGCCCACGAATGATTCAACGATCCATCAGCATATCGGAGGTACGTCGTCGTGGTAAACGTAGGTGAATATAATATTTGACCTTCGGTGAAATTCAAAGGGAGAGGATTTTCATCTAATGACTGAGACGATGTTAATGGTACAAAACAGGCTCCAATCAGTATAAAAATAACGAAAAATATTACCATTCTTAATTCAGAGTAATATTTTAGCTTCGCTATTGTAGCGTTCCCTCTTTTATACATGATCTTTTTTCCCTTAATTATTTAACAGGGTATTATATTAATAGTTTTTTACTAATTCAGTTCCAAATCCAAAGTCGACTTCGAAATGTCGCGCATACCCTTAGGAAAAGAATTCTAATAAGTTATCTAGAAGCAGATGTTTTTGAAAAAAATGCAACAGAAATTGATTCAGTATCGTCCACCGAAAAAGAGTGATAGTTACTGGTGTCTTAAGCATTACCGGGATGTCCTGAAAATCGCTGGGATCATTTTTATTTTCTACCCGGAGGTATCCTTCGAAACCTGTGTTTGGGTCAACAGGGGCGCTTACCGATACCTGTACCGTTATTTGTCCATCCTCTGGGGTGAGGTTCTCACCTGATACCGGAGTAAAAGACCAGGTTCCCCAGGTAATTGATGAGGTATTAATCGTCCAGTTTAGCAATGAACCGGTATCTCCGATGTTTTGCACCTGAAAACTACCAGTAACGGTCACACCTGGTTTGACATTGGTCCATGAAAGACTTCCAGTACAATATAAATTCGGGACGTCAGGTTCAGGTGGTTCTCCCGGTGGTATGTAGACGATTTTGAATACATTATTTGTTACTGGTGTCGGGTACGGGTTCGTATATTCCCATACGGTTGATCCGTCTGATGTGACCTCGAAGAACCTTCCAGCAGTCCCGTCACATATGAGGGTGTCGCCATCTTTAAGACGTTGAGCACCAGAAAGAATACCAGAACAGAAACTTAATGGAGGATTCGCGGTGTACGTCCATATGAGGCTTTCTGGTCCGTACGCAGATCCGTGTTGAAGATAATACTCGCCGTTTTCATTTACCGGGGGGACAATTTCATCAACGGAAGAATACCATCCAGCTGGGCGACTGACCCCATTGTTAAAGACAAGGATGTCTCCTTCTCCAGGGTACCCTGGTTTTATCCATGTTGCGTCATGCTGACCAAATAATTTTTTATCATGGATGCTTCCTGCTTGATACGCCTTTGGGTTCCCCCAGCGGTAGAGGAGGTCACCACCTTTCCCGCTATTACCACCGCTATGACCTGCGGCTTCCTGTGTAGTCGTACTATGATCAATCACCCAGATCTCATCAAAATTATGAGCGCTGATAAGAATCTGGTCAAATTCCGCATTATAATCAATAGAGTTCATGTGCAACCAATCAATCATGGACATGAGACCCACCCCATAGTTTATATCAACTAATTCAGGGTGATCTGCGACCACACCGTAATTTGCTTTGGACGCATCATAGTCCTGGATGAGATGGTCCCAGACATGCCATTCCCAGACGATTGTCCCATTTGTTGGTCCTGTCGGTTGCACCTCAATGATATGGGTAGGCCAAACACCACCACTGGAGACATTACTTGGGATTCTTCCCGCAGCAATAGCCTCAGTTTGTGTCTTGGTCTCCCAGGAAATTAATAGTACATTACCATTCGGTAACGATTTAACATCATGATGACTGAGATTGCCATCAGTATTGTATCGAAAATCCCAAACGACGGTTCCATCCCATTGTACTTTCTGAACACCGCCACCAGCGCCACCGGTGCCGGGACCTGCACCGACTCGTATGGTCCGAAGAATCGTGCCATCACCCAACCACCAGACTGCCACCCCTGGTAAAAAGTTACTAGACCATGTATGATTCACATTACCATTACTATCAATCAAATACGTTATTGTAGAGTCCATAGGTGCGAATAAAATATGACCATCGATGATACTCAATGGTTGAACTGAGGCAGTATTAATACTTTGAGACTCTGGTATGGTGACACAAGATGTTTCAATAAGGAGAACAATCATTGTAACAAGTATCGTCCGATATATGATTGAGTTTTTCATTCTATTACAACTTTTTTTTAGTCACGTTACAATTATAGGCTGTCGTATCAACTTAAGATATCTTCGACGACTAAACAACAAAGTGTAGTTACCGTAGGTTATCTCATTAAGTTGACAGTATTACTATAGCCTGCAATTATATATATAGATTATGTTCCTATTGTTATTATAATCCTTAAGGGATTTTTCGTAAGATGGGATCTTCTTTTTTTTATTTGAACCGCTGAAAAAATATTCATCGTACTGAGGCCTGCTGATTATGGACAAATGCTATTAAAAATAACAGATAGTTAATCAACGTATGACTTTCTATCCAGCGTAAAAGCTCCTGATGGATTCTCTGTTGTGCATTATGGATAGTAACTGGTGTTTTAAGGGTGACAGGGATGATATCGTAATCATTAGGATCATTTTTATTTTCAACCCGGAGGTATCCTTCAAAGTCTGTATTAGGGTCATCTGGAGATATTACTGATACCTGTACCGTTATTTGTCCATCCTCTGGGGTGAGGTTCTCCCCTGACTCTGGGGTATATGACCATGTTCCCCAGGTAATTGATGAGGTATTAATCGTCCAGTTCAGCAATGAGCCGGTATCTCCGATGTTTTGGACCTGAAAACTACCAGTAACGGTCACACCTGGTTGGATATTCGTCCAAGAAAGACCTCCCGAGCAGTCTAAATTCGGGGTGTTAGGCTCTGGCGGTTCCTGTTCTTCAGGAGCGATGTACACGACTTTGAACACCTCATTTGTTGGTGTTTTTTGCCAAACGGTTGCTCCCTCAGGAGTCACCTCGAAGATTTTTCCTGTTTCCCCATTACATATAAGAGTGTTTCCGCTAGCAAGTCGCTGGGCACCAGAGAGATGACTTGCATAAAAACTCGTCGGAGGGCTTGCTATATAGATCCATGTTTGTGCCAAAGGCCCATATGCAGAACCTGGTTGTAGATAATACTCACCGTTCTCATTCACTGGTGGAGTAATTTCATCAACGGTCGAATAATGACTACCCGGGCGGTTTGCCCCATTGTTGAAGACAAGGATGTCTCCTTCACTGGGGAGACCAGGTTTAATCCATGAAGTATCATGCTGACTATACAATTTTCTATCACTGGTGGTTCCTGCTCGATATGCCGCTGGGTTTCCCCATCGATAGAGGAGATCGCCACCTTTTCCACTATTTCCTCCTGTATGTCCTGCTGCTTCCTCTGTTGTCGTACTGTGGTCAATGACCCAGATTTCATTAAAATTATGGACACTGATCATGATCTGATTAAACTTCTCGTTATAATCAATTGAATTTGTATGCATCCAATCACCACCAGTTGTGGTTCCATAATTAATATCAACTAACTCGGGATGATCTCCTACCACACCATAATTTGCTTTGGACGCATCGTAATCCTGGATGAGATGATCCCAGACATGCCATTCCCAGACGATTGTCCCACTTGTTGGTCCCGTCGGTTGAACTTCAATGATATGGTCAGGCATCATCCCTTGGCTGGAAACATAACTAGGTTTTCTTCCAGCAGCGATAGCATCAGATTGTGTCTTGGTCTCCCAGGCAATCAACAGCACGTTACCATTCGGTAAGGATTTAACGTCATGATGGCTGAGATGCCCATTCGGCATGGTATTATATCGGAAATCCCATTCAAGTGTCCCATCCCATTGGATTTTCTGAACACCGCCACCAGCACCACCCGTGCCAGGACCTGCACCGACTCGTATGGTCCGAAGAATCGTACCATCACCCAACCACCAGACAGCGACACCAGGCAAATAGCTACTTGGCCACGTATGATTTACCGCTCCTGTGGGATCTATCAAATAAGTAAAGGTGCTCCACATAGGAGTGTATAAGATTTGACCATCAATTAACTTCGGTGCTGATTGAGGATGTTGATCGCCTGATTGAGCTAATGAAATTGGAACAAAATATGCTCCTACTAATAAAAAAATGATAAAAAAGACCATCATTCGAAATTCAGCGTAGTGTTTGACCTTTACTACGCTTAATGCTCTTCCTTTGTACATAATATTTTTCCCTTTAATATTCAATAGGATGTCGCTATAAATAGTTTTTTCCCAAATCCATTCCAATTTTTATTTTAACTATTTAATGAAACAACCAAAGAAAAAAAAAAATTTATTGTGTAAATGATTTTTGTTGAATCTCGTCATTTACGAACTATTAAAAAAATACAATCGTACTACCGTTCATAAGTTTTAAATAAGCGACTCGTAAATATCCTACGTTAATGGAATTTGACAATTTGAAAGAACTGTCGCTCTGTATAAAGAATACACCACTCCCGGGATACACCTTCCCTAATTTTCTTTACCTTCTCGCCCAGAATAAATTCAACATCGATGTACAATACATCCCTCGGATGATCTACTCGTTAACCTTAAGTACAATCATGGCTCCGTTCTATATCAAAGAACGAATCCAATTTGATAAACGTACCAAACAGACAGAAATAACGCATCCCCCTCTTTTTATCATCGGCCATTGGAGAAGCGGTACGACCTATCTGCACAACGTTCTTTCGCATGATCAAAACCTTGGATATTTCTCAACATTTCAAGCGTATCTCCCGGGAGTTTTTTTAGGAAGCGAAAAACTGTTCAAGCCACTGGTCAGTTCAAGCATTCCAAAAAAGCGACCGATGGACGATGTGGCAATGGATGCAGAATTCCCTCAAGAAGATCAATATGCACTCGGTGCGTTCTCCCCGTATTCCTATTATCATGGATGGTGTTTTCCCAAGAACATGGAATTGTATAATCACTACGTTGTAATGGATAATGTTCCTCAGAAAATAATAGATGAATGGAAACAATATTATCTGTATCTCTTAAAGAAAATAACATTGTACCAAAAAGGAAAACAGTTAGTACTAAAGAATCAGGATAATACAGGAAAAATAAGAATTTTACTTGAACTGTTTCCTGAGGCGAAATTTATTTATCTGTATCGAAACCCCTATGATCTCTATTTCTCGATGATGAAGTTTAT
>CAZGIV010000074.1:0-10806 GCA_964526175.1 uncultured Thermoplasmatales archaeon
GAAACGCTTAAATGTGTTGGTCCATTGGTGATTCTTCTTGATCTCAAGTTACCCAAGATAGATGGACTTGAGGTGCTAAGGAGAATAAAGTCGCATCCAGAAGCGAAAAAGATACCTGTTGTAGTATTGACATCATCCAGCGAAGAGAAAGACATAGTTGAATCTTATCGTCTTGGCGTAAACAGTTATATTCGTAAACCTGTGGATTTTAACCAATTTACAGACGCGGTGAATCAGATTGGTTTGTATTGGTTGCTGTTAAACAAGCAATCCCCTTAGGTGCAAATCTATGAAAAATCGATTCTAAGAGTTGGATGCTTTTGAATTGAATAAGAATGAGCAAAAACTGTCATTCTAATATTTTTGAGGCAAAAATTCATCACATTAGAAAAGAAAATTACTCATCCCCTGAAGATGCAGGAAGATTATTTGGAATTGGAGATAAGAAGAAAGATCAAAACGATATTGATCCAGTTGTTGATGATCCATCATATCTTTTGTTAAATCAGCTTCTGCATGGATTCTGAATCATGTATTTCATTTTCTAGGAGGAAGTAGTTTTGGGATAAGACACAAGGTTTACAGAATATAAAAGTTTATATACATTTTAAAGATTCGTAGTTAATTAGTAATTATTATGTAATTTAATTGTAATGTGTATTGTGAGAGGATAAGATGGGATGCAAAAAAGAAAGGGATGCCAAGATATAGTATGTAGTATAGTTGCATGTTATTGGCCAGACTGCAACAGTCAGCGAGCTATTGAAAACCTAAAAAAGATTTTGGATGAACCTAGTTTAGATGGAAAATATGAGTTAGAGATAATTGATATTTTGGGGCATCCTCATCTTGCAGATGAAGATAAGAATATTGCAACACCAGTTTTGATAAGGATGTTGCCTCCACCATTAAATACGATAATTGGTGATTTGAATAAAAAGGAAACGGTGCTGCTTGGTCTTGATGTAGTTGAGTTAAATGAGGAGTTGAAAAATGAGCGAAAACGTGAATGAAGGATGTGGCGAGAAACAGAAAGAAAATGTGGATGGGTTAGAAGATCTGAAAAAGATGCCCTCAGGTATTCCAGGGTTTGATGATATTTCAAAAGGTGGCTTACCATATGGGAGAACGACTCTTGTTTCTGGTACATCTGGAAGTGGAAAGACTGTGTTTGCTACACAGTTTTTATACAAAGGCATTGTAGAACAAGGGCTGAATGGGATTTTTGTAACGTTTGAGGAACGCCCAAGTGATATAATAAGAAATGTGAAGAGTTTTGGTTGGAATATTAAACAGCTAGTAGATGAAAAGAAATGGGGGTTTGTTGATGCGTCTCCTGATGAGTCAGATGAAATTAAAGTTGGACCGTATGATCTTAGTGGGCTTCTTGTACGCATGGAGCACGCCGTAAAAAGTATAGATGCAAAAAGAGTGGTGATAGATTCTGTTTCTGCATTGTTTTCACGTTATGAAGATGCAGGTATCATACGAAGGGAACTATTTAGAATAGGTTCAAAATTTAAAGAGTGGGGTATAACTGCGATAATGACTGCGGAGCGGCCAGTTGAAGATGGTCCAATAGCACGGTTTGGCATTGAGGAGTTCGTTTCTGATAATGTTATTCTCTTACATAATCGGCTTTTAAATAAAGGCAATAGGGAGAGAACAATTGAAATATTAAAGTTCAGAGGATTTTCACATTTAATGAATGAAGCGCCTTTAATTGTTTGTGATATGGGGATGGAGATTTTTCCACAACAAAAATTTGAGCTATGCGGAAAAGGATTTCTAACTAAGCTAAGTACTGGTATATCTGGTTTGGATGATATGTTACGTGACGGGCTATATAATAACTCCACGACCCTGCTGACTGGAACGAGTGGGACTGGAAAAACAGTGTGTATCTTACATTTCATTATCGCTGGTGCTAAAAATGGTGAGAAATGTATACTTATTGAGTTTGAAGAAAGTGCTGAGCAGCTCTATAGGAATGCTAAGTCTTTTGGATGGCATCTGGAAGAGTATGTGGATAGAGGTGATGTTCTATTGGTCTGTCGTTATCCCGACGAGTTAACGTCAGAGCAGTATTTGAAAGTGATTAAAGATACAATCCTAGAATTTGGTGCACAACGGGTTGGATTCGACAGTTTATCTGCGCTGGAACGAATTTATGAACCTGATAAGTTTAGGAAGTTTGTTATTGGTTTGAATTCGTTTTTAAAAATGCAGGGTTGCACATCAATTATAACAAACACGACCTATGAACTGCTTAGCATATCACAGTTAACTCCGACGCATCTATCTACTATTTCAGATAACATTATTGTTTTGAAATATGTTGAGCTTTCTGGGCAGATGAGACGACTTGTTTCTGTTTTGAAGGAACGAGGCTCGGATCATAAAAAAGAATTAACCGAATTTAACATCACGAAAAACGGCATAGAGATGCTGCAGCCTTTGATTGGTTTTGAAGGATTGATGAGTAGCTCGGCTCGGAAAATTGATAATTATTTTAATAAAAGAAAATCTGAGTAGAAGTATTTGCAGCAGATTGAAAACGCAGAATCTTAAATTGAGACTTAGGTGAGTACGTTTGAAGTTAGACGTATGAGTGCAAAAAATTGAGTTCGAAAGTGAACTCAAAGAAAAAGGATGAGATATTAACATGAGAGGTAAAAAAAAGGTGAGAGGGCGTTTCGTTGTGATATTTAATTTAGTTTTTAAAAAGGGGATGGAAAAATGTCCAATGAGATCGAAGTAAAGTTGTTTTACTCCAGTAAAAGAGAATCTAATATCTTGAAACAATATGAAGAGGGCATTAACTATCTGCATGAAATAAATACGAATATACAGATTGTAGATGTCGATAAAAATCCTGAGGAGGCAGAGTACTTCAAGATAATTGTAACTCCGGCATTATGGATAAGAGCAAGCGGCGAAAATCGTAAGTTTTTTGGATTAGCTGAAGGTTTCAAACAATTGCTTGTTAATGAGTTACAGGGAAAAATTACACTGCATATGTTAGGATTTAAGGAGGGGAGGTTACTTGCAAAAAACCTACAAGTCGACAGAAGCAATAGAGATGAAGTAGAAAAACTTTTACAGGAAAAAACGGAGTCAAAAGGTATTTACAAATTTAAATTAGAAACTTACCGACCAAATGAGGCATACGCCGAGGTAAGTCTGATTTCTGATGAAACAGTTGAAGAATATGGAAAAAACAAAATAACCGATTGTCTTCAAATAGCAGCGTTCTTAAGTGGCATTTTTACTGAACTCTTCGACAAAGAAGTTGCTGGGGACGAAGTGCATTGCAGGTCGCAGGGCAATGAAAAGTGTCTGTTTAGAATCATGGAGAAAAAAGAATCGGAGGAAAAAACAAGAGAAAGAATCAGAAAGATGTTGAAATGAAAACAGAACAAATAGAGAAGATAAAAAATGCATTCAACGATTTACCAGAACACTGGCTACTGCTGTTTGTAATTAACGCCGAAGATTTTCTAGAGAAAAATATGGTTATCCTAAACGAAGTATTAAAACAAGAGGATACCGTTGGCGTTTATGTTACCTTAAACCGACCTTACACAGTGTTAACAAAAATTTTAGAGAAAAATAGCATCAACACAGATAAATTATTTTTCATAGACTGTATAACAAAAACAGTAAGCTCAGAAAATGTGGAAAAGAAATGTTTATTTTTAGAAAACCCACAGAATTTGACAAATATTACAATAGCAATAGAAGAAATCATGAGCACGATACAATCGAAGAATAAATCATTGTTTGTTGATCCTCTGAACACATTGTTGATTTACAACAGGGCTGAGACTGTGTCAAAGTTTCTGCATGTTCTCACAGGAAAGATACGGGTTTTGAATTTAAACGGGGTTCTACTTACTACAGAAAAAGACCTTGACCCTGAATTCGCAGATCAGTTGGAGCAATTTGTTGACAAAACAGTAGATTTAAGCAAATAACCTACAAAGGAGATATAAAAAAAAGTAAAAAAATATTGTTGACGGTGCAGTAAGGTGCAGGAAGAAATTGTAACTACTAATAAAAAAATGATTGAACTTAAAAATTATGAAAGCGTTTTAATAGTTAAAGATGCGAAATCCTTACGAGCAACGGTAAATGAAATTTTAAAAACTCTTCAAGATAGACCTATTATGTACCTTAATTTAACTACTACCTATAATTCATTAGTATCAAATCTAAAAAAGGATGGGCTAAACATAAATAATATTTTATTTATTGACTGTATTACACAGTTAGCTGGAGGTAATGTCAGCGACCAAGAGAATGTTTTATTTATTAAAGAACCAAATGATTTAACCAGTTTAGGAATAGCTATCTCAAAATTTTTTGAAAGCATACCTACTGAGAAATGGCTTGTTTTTTATGGCTTTAATATTTTGAAAATTTACAATAAAGAAGATATTGTTTTAAGGTTCATTCAATCTATTTTTAAAAACGCCTCAGAGAATAATGCAAAAATTGTTGTTTTATCGACGCAAGTAAAGAATGATAGTTTAATTAAAAAAATGGCGCAATTTTTTGAAAAAGTTATTATGGAAATCGAGTGAGAATGACGCAAGAGATGAATGAACAAAAACTATTTTTGATATGTTATTCTCGTTGCTGAGGGTGCAGGTTCAGGAAAAACTATTTACTGCATACAAACTCGTTGGCACTAGACCCTACGCGGGGGAAAATGTGTTTATCACAGGTAATCGTCTGAGGAGAGATGGAAGTTGTATCATTGATTATTATAAGGGGCATCATCCGTTTGGCCTTGGAGGGAATTGTATTGCTATTGGGAGGTTCGGTCAATTATTTCCTACCTTTGATTGGTACTTAGATCGTAAAGTAAAATTTATATGTGATTAAACTATTCGTAATTTACCTGTAATCTATATGTAATGTGTATTGTTAGAGGATAAGATGGGATGCAAAAAACCGTTTCAATTAAAATTAGATTAACAAAAATGTTATTTATAACGATATTTGCAATTGCAATACCGTTAATTTCTTTCTTTAAAATTGCTTTAGATTATTGGTGAAGAAGATGCAAAACGAAAAAAGTCTCACTCAATTTTCCCAACAATATCAAAATATTGTTCAAGAAGTGGATCAAATATTACCGGAAAAATCCACTATACCGCCACCTGAACAGCTACTTTCGACTGATAATAATTATTGCCCATCTGCAATCAATGTTTCTAATACAGGCATAAAAGAGTTTGATAAACTCCTTGATGGAGGATTTACCAAAGGCTCAATAATCTTACTTGCCGGTTCATCAGGAAGCGGAAAAACCATCTTTTCCTTCCAATGGCTTTTTGAAGGAATAAAAAACAATGAAAACGGAATCTACATAACACTCACAGAACCGCTTTTCAAAACCTTAGAAAACCTTGAAAAACTGAGTTATTACAACAAAGAAGCTATAGAAAATGAAAAATTGAGAATCATTGATCTGCGGGAGATATACGGAAAGGAAGGTTTTGACCAGCAAAAAATCCTCGATTTTATTGAAAACGAAGTAAAACGAACAAATGCAAAACGACTATGCATAGATTCGATTACCGCAATCGCGTATCAACTCGATGATAGAGCCAAGATTAGAGCATTTATCTTTGCCGTAGGTACAACACTAGCAACACTCGGTTGCACAACCGTTTTAACCAGCGAAGTTTCTGAAATGAATAAATACTCCAAATACGAAGTCGAGGAATTTATATCTGATGCAATTTTACGATTTGATCAGATAAATATAAAAGACGAACCACAAAGAATAATGAAGATAATCAAAGTCAGAGGGAGAAACTATAGGTCAGATGACATTTATTTTAAAATTACTAAGGACGGCATCAATGTTTTTCCTAAACTTCGGGTTCCGCTCGAACATTTTTCTTCAACAGAACGGATTTCGATGGGTGTTTCTGCATTAGATGACATGTTAGGTGGAGGTATTTTTGTTGGTTCTTCAACATTCATAACTGGTTCACCGGGGACCGGAAAATCTACGTTAGGGTTAAATTTCCTTGCTGAGGGATTGAAAAACGGGGAGACATGTCTGTATGCTGGATTCGAAGAAAGTAAACAACAGGTTTTAAGAAACGCGAAAAACTTTGGATGGGATTTCGAGAAATACGAACGAGAAGGTCTCCTTGTCCTGCGATGTATCTACCCAAATGAAAAACATCTTGAAGAGCACCTCGCAGATATAAGACAAATAGTAGAAGAAAAAAAAATTAAAAGATGCGTTGTCGATCCATTATCTGCCATTTCGAGTGCTTTTTCACCAGATGAATTTATAAGTTTTTCAAAGCGACTTAATGGATATCTGAAAACTCGTGAGGTGACTCCTTTATTTACATCAGCTTCGACTTCGTTAATAGAAAATACAAAAGAAGTCGATTCGCATCTTTCTACATTATCAGATAATATTATCTTGTTACGTTATGTCGAAATGCAAGGAGATGTACAATGTGTAATAAACATTATCAAAATGAGAGGAAGTGAGCATAGTAAAAATCTAAGGATGTATAACATAACAGAGAAAGGACTTGTCATCGGTAAAAGCCTCGAAGGTTATGAAGGAGTTACAACCGGGGTCAGTAAAAAAATTGCTGAACTTGAGGAGGAAAGCAAGGAACTTAAGGAAGTTATCAAGCAGAAAGAAATGGCGGAAAAGGTTCTGCGAGAGAGCGAGGAGAAATTTAGATTATTGTTTAATGACTCCCCTCTAGGTATTGCACTGGTAGATCCAGAAGGAATCATTAAAGAAGTAAACAACAGCTTACTTCAGCTGTTATCGATACGAAAAGAAGAATTTATCGGTAAAAACTTTGTTCAATTAATCTCAGTTTATGGTTTAAATGCCCAAGAGCAAACTTCAGATTTCAAAAACAGAATTGCCGGAAAGCCATCAAAAAGTGAAATAACATTTTTATCTAAAGACAACAAGAAAGTGACGATAACGATTCAGAGTTCGGTTATAAAAAGTAACGACGTAATAATTGGTGTTCTCTTCATTGTAGAAGACATTACCGAGCGCAAGCGGGTAGAAGGGATGTTAAGTGAGACGAATCAGTACCTCGAAAACCTATTCAACTATGCAAACGCTCCTATCATCGTCTGGGATGCACAATTCGCAATCACCCGTTTCAATCATGCCTTCGAATCGTTAACGGGCCGGAGCATGAAAGATGTTATTGGAAAAACTCTTGAAATTCTCTTCCCCCCAGACCAGGTGGAAAGTTCAATGGAACTAATTCGAAAAACGCGGGAAGGGAAACAATGGGATGTAGTCGAGATTGATGTTCTGCACCTCGATGGATCAATCAGGACCGTACTGTGGAACTCAGCCAACCTTTTCGCCCCAGACGGTAAAACCCTCATCGCTACGATTGCACAAGGCCAAGATATCACAAAGCGCAAACGAGCGCAGGAGGAATTGAAAGTAGCCAATGAAAAACTTAATCAAATAAAATCAGATTTTTTCGAAGTGACAACCCGTGAAATAAGATCACCGTTAACGACGATAAAAGGATATATGGAAATGTTGTCAAATCGAACCTTTGGCGAAATAAACGATGAGCAAAAAAAATATCTTGATATAATGTTACGGAACACAAATCAACTTGACGACCTTGTATCAGATCTTGTGGATGTTTCAAACATTGCATCAGGGGATATGATTTTTACATTGAAAGAAACGAATGTTTGTAAGATGGTGGACGAAGTAGTTGAAAAAATACATTCATCTGCAAACGTAAAAAACATTGCAATCAATGTAGAAATGGAGGATCAAATACCCGATTTAATCGTTGACCAAGATCGGATAAAACAAGTCATTCTAAATATACTTGGATACACAATAAAGTCCTCGCCAGATAAGACTACGGTTAATCTGCGCGCAAAAAAACAAGAAACCGATGTTTTGTTCGAAATTCAAGACCAGGGATTGAATATACCAAAAGATAAACAGAAAAAGATTTTTAAGGCGTTTTACCGAGCTGAAGAAGGCAAGAGTAAGGAATACTCAGGAGGCGGCATTAGACTTGCGCTCTCACGAGGTATTGTCACTATTCATGGCGGCAAAATATGGATGGAAAGCGAGGAAGGAAAAGGAAGTACATTTAGATTTACATTGCCAATAAAACCAGTTGATAATATTCAAACAAGATCTAAAGAATCTGACATATTTGAATCAAAAAAAGATGATGAAAACATAGAAATTAATTAAAAAAAATTCCATCAAGTGGTACCATGTTTAAAGACGAAACGAAAAAATCTATTGAACAAGCGATACAAAGGGAAAAACATGGAATCATCATTATGATAGAACTCCCTATAAACGCGTATTTTGAGATGAATTTTTCCACTATTAAACTATTGACCAACCAAGGTTTTCAAGGTATATACATTAGCTTTCAGAGGCCTTTTCAAAACATCGTATCTATTTTTGAATCTGAGGGAATAAACACAAGCACACTTTTATTCATAGATGCTGCGACAGCCCTTTCCGGTGAAAAACAACATGAAGATCCTCGTTGTGTACATGTCTCGCAAGAACTAGATATTGATGAACTCGTAAAAGCCATCTATCTTTCTCTGCCAAAGCTGAAAAGCCAAAAAAAGTTTATTTTTATCGATTCATTAACGACCATCTCTCTTTACAAACCCTTATCTCAAATAATGAGATTTTCAGAGTTCCTGATGAGGACTGTACGGAAAGAAAACGAGGAAAATGTTATACTTATTTTTAATGTTGCAAAAGATCTTGCTCAAAAAAAATTCATCAGAGAGGTAGCCTTCCATGTGGACCAAGTAATAAGTGTGGATAACAATGAATGATATAGAAAAAATTTCTAAGGAATTAAACAATCTGCCAAACGGCTGGATTGTGATGCTCGAAACTTCTGCAGAAAAGATGTTAGAGGTTTCTCTGTCAACAATAAAATTCTTATCAGATGAAAAAAAATACATTGGAATAATCATATCCGCAAGCAGACCTCAAAAAAATTTGATGCAACTCTATCAACAGAAAAAAATCGATACAAAAAAAATACTCATTCTCGACTGTATCTCAAAAAGCCAAAGTTTAGACCTGGCGGAAGCAAGCAATGTTATATATCTTGAATCAGTGTCGTCTCTTACAAACATCTCACTTGCATTAACAGCGAGTATACAACAAATACCGGGAGAGAAATTTGTTTTTATTGACTCCATCAACAGCATGCTCATTCATAACAAACCTGAAGTTTTTGCTCAATTCATTCATGGGATTTTAACGAAATTGAGAATTGGTGGGATTAACGGTTTGCTTATTTCTCTAGAAACTGAAACGAATAAAGAGATACATGCAGAAATTGCACAACTGTGCGATCGGATTGTGAAAATATAATGGATGAAAAAAAGAGTAAAGATACTACTACCTTTGACATGGCTAAAATCAAAGCCGGAATTGAAAATAAACTAAAGGGTACTGATGACAAAGATAATTCCACAGAAGAGAAGACCTTAGAACAAAAAATGCAACAGCCTCATGAAACCAAAAATGAAGCTAAAAAGGGGAAAAAATTTGTTTTAACAGGTATTTCTGGATTTGATGAACTCTTTGAAGATGGCATACCAGGAGGCTCTAACATTCTCGTTGCGGGGGGCGCGGGTTCAGGAAAAACTATTTTTTGTCTACAAACACTTTGGTACCATATCTTACGCGGGGAAAAATGTTTTTACATGAGTTTTGAAGAATCTGAAAAAAGATTGCTGGAACATATGGAAGATTTTGGTTGGAATCCAGAAAAACTTCTCGCATCAGGTAACTTTAAAATCAAGAGGTATCTACCGAGCGATATTCATTATGTGTCTGAAAAAGGTAGCGAGAATGCGATGTTTGCTAAAGAAGAGGACAGCCAACTTTTACAGCTCGAGCCAGTGACTTTGGAAGAAGGATTTAACCCTGATTTTGTTGTCATTGATTCACTGACCGCAATTGCCTCAGCGTTTATGGGAAAAGACGGCTCTTATAGGTTCTATGCTGAGCGGCTCTTTCGGTTTTTTGAAAATATGGGGAGTACAAATTATTTTATAACAGAGACAGGACAGATGCCAGAGACTTTTTCACAGACCGGTGTTGAGGAGTTCTTAGCTGATGGAGTGATTGTTTTGTACAATATCAAGCGAGAAAATATGCGGGAGCGCGCGATAGAGGTTTTAAAAATGCGTGGTACAAAACATCAGGAGAGAATAGTTGCGATGAAAATTTCCGAAAAAGGTATGGTCGTGTATCCGAAACAGGAGATTTTCGGTGAGATTAAGACCAAATAAAACTCATATTAAAATACCCTTCAAACCTGTTTTTAGACATCTGTCATAGAAATGATTTTGTGGGGCTTGAACATCTCCTTTTTTTTCAATGCATCACGGGGTTATCCATGCGTTAATTTCTACGATGTTTAGATAAAGATTAACTGTAGTGGTCCCTAAAAATTCTATAGTTACTTCGCCAACAGTATCAGTCACTGAAAAATTAGTGCCATAGGTTAGGTTTGCTGATGTTATTAATGTACTTTTAAACGCTTGATACCAGGCGTTTGGATAATTGGTAGTAATTGTAATCTTTGTAATATTGTTCATCAAAACGGTGGTGTTACTAACGAATTCTGTCCGAATTGGATTGGTCCCATATCCACCTGCGGATGTGCTCCCACCAACTCCGGTGATGTTTACAATCTCAAAGGTTATGGTAACAACATCGCCGTTTTTTATTGCGGAAAAAGGTTTTATGGACAT
>CAZGIV010000075.1:0-10724 GCA_964526175.1 uncultured Thermoplasmatales archaeon
GAGATGTACTATGAATGTCAGTTGTAGCGATTGGGGGACAAAATCACAATATAGTATACTTTCCAGGAGCGAAAAACAAGTGTTTTCTCATACGTTTGGATCGAAATACGAAACAATTCATGGAGTGTACACAGTTCCAAATAATACGAATGCGTGGTTCTTACAGGGAATCGTAGAGTTCCTTGATTCTACGGATTATGATGTATCGTTGTTTAGTGTAAAACGAGTACGTACAAGCGATACGACAGATAACTTCCATTTATGTCTGAGCGGGTGCTGGTATAATGTCTCTGGGATTCTTGCTGAAAATGAGATGGTTAATTTCTCAGTGGATCCGAAGGTTTTGTGTGATGAGGAGGGGGTTATGAATTTTACTGCGTTTATTGAGGGAAACCGGTATGGTATGGTGAACCTTATCTATCGGGAGCCGCTCCTGTTGGGTATGAACGCACGGTTCCGAGTGAATAGCTATACTGATGATGTTTTTAACCTGAGTCTTACAAAGACGATTTCACGTAACTTTGCTCTTACTTCGATAATTTGGAATTCAAAGATCTTCCAGAAATTTCCACATGTTACCGAATTATTCGTTCGGTTTCTGATGAAAGGCCTAACAGGCTGTATTTTTTCTTCGTTTCTGAATAAGATGGTTTCAGGGATTCCTTCGACGTTTACGATGGTTCCCTTCAGCACCAATCCTCTGTATGAACATGCTGTTATTACTGCAGATGATGGGTCTGGTATAAAGCATATTAGTCCGAACGGGACTCTCTGGTTTACCTGCAATTGTCCGAATAGTGGGGAACGCTCCGTTGAGGTCGTACTACCAAGTAGATAGACAATTTTAAAAAAAAATGGTGCTGGGAGCATGCAATTAGATTTATCTGTGACTTTGCCCTAAAGTTTGTCTATTAGACGAGTTCTATAGAAACGTCCTTGATAGTAAAAGAAAGAAACGGGCCAGGATAAGACCTCTTCCTTTTTTGTTCTCTCAATCGCTAATGAGTATGGATATGAAGAAGTGATTGAAAAGACAAATAACTTAACAAACCGTTACGGAGAAAGGCAAAAATGCGAGACAAGCGATTTATTGCAGAACATCGGGGCGGACCTCTAAAAAAGCAACAGCATTACCAGTTAATTCAATGGGCTTGCGACTGTGCTGAGCATGTATTGCCTCTCTTCGGTGAAAACATAGATAAGCGACTAAAAAAAGCATTACATGTAGCAAAGGAGTGGAAACAAGGAAATGCTTCAGTTGGTAACGCACGAAAGGCTGCGGTAGGCGCACATGCGGTAGCACGCGAATCTTCAAACCTGACTGCAATCGCAGTGGCTCGTTCTGTTGGGCACGCTGTTGCAACTGCTCATATGGCAGACCATTCATTAGGAGCGGCGTGGTATGCTTTGAAAGCCGTGAAAAATGCTAGTAAATCAATAGATGCAGAAAGAAAATGGCAAGATGAACAATTACCGTCAGAAGTTAAAGAGCTTGTCCTAACCGTAAGAAAAAGCAGAAAGATTTAAAAAGAGAATAAAACTGATGGACAAAAAGGAATGGGGGCCTTGACCTATCTTTTCAGAGGTGAAAGACTGGATTTATGTTAGGTGCAGGACGAAAACCTCATTGCAACAGGAGAAAAACATAATTTTTAGGAAAATCGTGACAGAAAGAGTGATAAAAAGCACGGAAAAATTTATATCCTATAACGTTCTATAGCATATTATGGGCACAACGATTCAAATCAGTAAGAAACTCCAACAAGAACTACTAAAACGGAAATTTTTCAATAAAGAAACCTACGAAGAGATTATCTGGGACATCATTGAAGACACGGTAGAATTAAATGAACAAACAAAAAAAGAAATAGCAGAAGCACGTGCCCAAATTAAAGCAGGTAAATATCATACCCTAGCTAAGGTAAAGAAAGAGCTGGGGATATGACCTACGACATTATTTTTTCAGAGAATGCATTAATACAACTTAAAAAACTCGAACATAGCACCCAAGAAAGAATTATTAAATCCTTAGAACGTATTAGGATAAGACCAGAGGCATATGTAACGAAGCTTGTCGGTGATCCAGGATATAGACTACGTATTGGTGATTATCGAGTGATCATGGATATCGATAAAGAACAACTCCTCCTTCTTGTTATTAAAATTGGTCATAGAAAGAATATTTATCAAAAATTATAATTTTTAAATGCTGAATGTAGGTGGTAAGCTTCCTTTTAACAGGAGAAAAACAGAACTTCTTTGGAAATGATAAGACAGAAGAAACAGAAAATTTATCCTTTTTCCATTCATTTGTATAATTGTTTTATGCCTCATTAGTAAAAAAAAAAAAAGCTAATTTTGCTGCCCAAATGGTAAAAATATATAAACCTATAATGCATACTTATTTCTAATGTCATATATAGAAATAAAAAAAGTTAACGGCATTGAATATATTTCATTTGTAAAAAAATTTTCTTTTATGGGGAAAAATTTTCGGATTAAAGAGCATATCGGAAAGAATATTTCTACGGTAACTGTTCAAGAGTATCTAAAAAAGAATTTTAACACTATATCTGGAAAAGAGTTCGATATAAGAAAAATGTTTTTACATAGGTTGGAGATAGTTTATAACAAGAAACTATTAGACTATATAGAATTAAAATCTATCGAGATCAACAATCTCTTTGAAACGAAGGATATAAGGGATGTTATTCTCGTAGAATTTGCTAAAGAATTTATTTATAATTCTAATAATATTGAAGGTTCAAAAATTCCTGCCAAAGAAGTAAAAAAAATTATCGAAACAGGGAATTCTCGATATAAAAATAGAAATGAAATTAAAGAGGTGTATAACTCAATTGAGGCGATGAAATACCTGCAAAATGGTTTTAAATTTAATATATCTTCAATTAAAAGATTATATTATATTCTTACTAATAATCTTACAATGTCTGGAGGAGATTACTATCCTCGAGGATTTAAAACAGTAGAAAATATAGTAACTAATCAAGCCACTATTCCTCCAGATGATGTTGAAAATGCAATTGTCCGTCTTCTTCAATTTTATAAAGATAATAAAAAAACAATGTATCCGTTTCAATTAGCTTATGACTTCTATCTCAGATATGAAAATATTCATCCTTTCTTAGATGCGAATGGTAGAACCGGCCGATTGATAATGAATAAAATTCTCATGGATCGTGGATACTTTCCGATGATTATTTATGCAAAAAACAGTAGGGCGTATTATAATGCGATAGCGAAAGGTTTACAAAGAAAAACAAAAAAGAATTATTATCAATTAATGTTAGAACAAGCAAAAAAAACGTATGATTATTATTTCGCGTTAATGAAAAAATATTAGTAATTATTTATTTGTACTGGGTGTAGGCCATATTAGAACCCCCGAGAGCTCGCCTAAAAGCTCATTTTTTAGGAGAGATCACTATCAAAGTCGTCCTTGATGGTGAAGAAAAAAAAAGGAGTGAAAGAGTGGGGCGGGGCCCCCTTCTTTCGTTCAACAAAATCGTTTGATTATATTGATGTTTGTGCTTTCAACTTCTTTTTCCGCAGGTAATATTCTTTTGAATATTGTTGTCTTTGGAGTTGTACCTCAGGTTTCGTACGATGTTGTTTTGTATAGGCTTTTCGTATCGTTCTTCGATCAGGTCGTTGGGCGTACTCCCGTGCTCGTTTTCTGGTTTTTTCACGAACATCTGGTCGCTTGCGGTAATTGCTGTTCCATTCTTTTATCCTCTTGCAGTTCTCTGGTTTTGAAAGGTATTCCTTGTGTTTTTTGTTATGGCATGATTTACAGTGAATGTCGAGGCCGTCCGGTCGATGGAGGCTTTTGTTGAAGTCTGATGCAGGGAGTCGTCGGTTGCAGGCGGAACAGACCTTTTCTTTCGGGACATTCTTCGGGCGTGTCTTTTGTTTCTTTAGGTACACGTTCATTCGTTTGAGATCGCATTCTTTGCACGAGGAGCTGTGACCATCTTGCGAGTATTTCCTTGTATAAAACATAGCTAATGGAAGAGTTCGATTGCAGATGGAGCAGGTTTTCTCAAACGTAGGAAACAATGTAAAGTCCGTACTTTGTTTTATGCGTTCCTCGTTCCAACGTTTGCTGTATTCGTCTAGGAGCGTTTTTGAGCATGATTTGCAGACGTAATCGAGTCCGTCTTTCTTTCGTTTGTTTTTACGGAATTGATCCATGGGAAGGATTCGTTTACATGCCCTGCATTGTTTTTCTTTCAGAGAAGTGGTTAGCTGTTCTCTCCATTGCTGCATGTATTGTTGTGATCGTTTGTTTTCGCATGAGATACAGGATGGGCTATACCCGATTTTGGTTCGCCTATACTGGTAGAATTGCGTGATAGGTAACGTGCGATGGCAGAGGTTGCATGTCTTCGTCGTTATGATCTGTGGATGTGACGCCCGTTGCTGCTCCCATTTCTCTGCATATTCTTTTTGCATGCGATGATTGCATTCCTTGCAGTAGACATCGAAGCCGTCTTTGAGACCGACTGCGGGGTAGAACGCGGATGCTGATAGGGTGCGTTTGCATCCGGGGCAGGTCTTTTTTGTCTTCGGAGGTGTTTTCTCTCGATCATGTATCCATCGTTCTTTGTATTCGCCTCGTCGTTCCTTCAAACAACTTTTACAGAGGCTATCAAAGCCATCCTTCGTGTTTACGGTCTGGCAAAAAGACTTTATGGGGAAGGTTTGGTAGCATTGAAGGCAGAGTTTCTCAACCGGCGGTTCTATGTGTGCCCGCTGTTCCGTCCATCGCTGTTTCAGTGCCTGGCTCTTTTTCTTCATGCATCGCTTGCAGTTGCTGTTCCTGCCGTCCTTGAAGTGTATATTGTTGAAATACTCGGAGACCGGTAGGATCCGATGGCAGTTCTTGCATTCCTTTTCTTTGGGGAGGTCTTTTCGTATGGCTCGTTCCTTTTCCCAGCGAAGTGCGAGAGCTTTGAGCTGTTTCTTTTTACAAGTTCTACATACTGGATGTGGTTTATTTTTTACAACAAATTCTTTACTGAATTTCTTGATAGGAAGGACTCGATGGCATTTTGTGCATTCTATGTTTTCTTTACGAATTGTTTTTACTGTCACTTAAGAAATAATCCTGGAAGAAGTATTTACTTGTTGCTCTTGAATTTGAGTATTAAAAATACAAATAACGCCAAGGAACATATTTATGACAATTATATCTAGTGCCTTAACTTTTTTTTATTTTCGGCCTAAGCCGAATGAATGCTGGGTGTAGGCCGTATTAGAACCCTTTGAGTTCGCCTAATAGCTCGTCTTTTAGGAGAGATCGCCATCGAAGTCGTCCTTGATGGTAAGAAAAAAATGAGTGAAAGAGTGGGGTGTGACCCCTTCGTTCACTCACCAAAATAATATAATAAAAATAGACAAACAGTTGCATTAACTATTTGGATGTCTTTTTTTCAAAGTCATCAAAGAATTTGTTTCTCAATTTGTTAAGTTCATCCATAATTGGAATGACCATTCCTCTGTCTTCCAGGATATCAAGCCTTTCTCCCACCCAGGTTATCCATACGTCTTGTTTACTCTTGTTGATTTGGCTCTTAAGTTCATTAATTATTATGCCCCAGTCGACTGCAGCACGGACTATGCTTTCGCAGTCTGTTAAGTCTCCCTCTCTGTCGGTCATGGTTTTGAATAAGAAAACATCTTCGTTTGAACAGAGATATACTTCAATATGATCTAAGCGTAGGGCTTTTCTTGCTCGTTCTATCATTCCTTTTGATAGCGAGAATCTTCCGCAGATGTTTTTTTCAAATAAGTCTATTCTGAAGTCTCCTTTTTGGAAGAGTTGGTTAAGGTTCATTCGTGAATATTCTTTTCCAGGTATTTGTGGTTTGAATCCAGTTTTTTGCAGTGAATGCTGTAGTTCGATGAACTCGTTTTTTGTTTTTACAACAACGTCGATATCTTTGGTTGTGACTTTTAGGCCTTGCTCAAGAAGGACTGCTCCGCCTATTGTGTAGACTTTGATTTTGTTGTGCATTACTGTGTCAATTTCTTTAAAGAGTACTTCTATTTGTTTGAAATTGGTTATCATCTTTTTACACCTTTATTTTGTAGACTTCGGCTCTGTCTTTTATCTCTTGGTATTTTGGATATCCTTTGACTGCTCTGCCTGCAAGTACTGCGTTGATGTTCATGAGTATTTGGTGCTTTATTTTGAATTCTTTTTTATATTTGGCATAAAATAGTGCGATGTATATGAGGTATCTTATGTCCATGTCTTTTTCTACGATATAAAGTGAATGTTTTAAGATGTCTTCTTTAGTTAGCGTTTTTTTAGGTAGATAATAAAAGTGGGTTATGGTAAGGAGACCTATTCCGTAGTCTTGATACGCAGAGAATGCTGTTTTTATAGCGTCAAGCTCTTCTTTGCTTGAGAATACTAGTTCATCTCTTTTTTTATAGTATATTATGGCGCTTGCAGGTATTCTGTTGTCTGTTTTTAGTTCCGATTTCTTTATTTCGTCTAATGTTTCTTTTAATCCTGCCCACATTTTATCATTGATTTCAAAAGTGGTTAGTTTTTTTCTCACAAGACTTCTTTTTCTTGCTTCTTGAAGTCTTTTGTATATTGCTGTTTTTTTGTATCCGGTTTCATTGGATATTTCTTCTATTGTTGATGGTTTTATCATTGCAGTAAATATGGGTATCCCTGGACCTTCTAAGATCGGTGTAAGATTAGGTATTTTGCTTAATAATTGGAGAAGCAAAGATAAGTGAGGAATTCTTTTTGGCTTAATATCTCCGTTTATTAGCTCAATCAATGATTTGTCTGCAAGATTTTTAACATAGACATATACTTGAGATTCGCTTTTTTTTAGAGCTAAGGCTATTTCTTTTACGGACTTATTGCCTTTTGCTACCTGTTCTAAGACTAAGATTTCTCCTCGCGTAAGTTCCATAATTCCGCTAAAGTAATAATACTATTTAAATATTTCTAATTTTGGCGGAATACAAAATAATCATAAATTGAGTTCGGTCTAGGCCGAATAAATGCTGGGTGTAGGCCGTATTAGAGCCCTTTGAGCTCGCCTAAAAGCTCGTCTTTTAGGAGAGACCCTATCATTAAGTCGTCCTTGATGGTGAAGAAAAAAAAAGGAGTGAAAGAGTGGGGCGGGGCTCCTTCTTTCACTCATCAAAATAATAAAGTTAAAATGGACAAACATTTATCGTAGCTTTTGTATACAGGATAACAGAGATTTATGATATGATCCAAGAAGGGGGTATGCTGGTATTTTGATGATAGATGAAGATGATGTGCCTCAAGCTGTCTGAAAAAAGAGGTGATATTTTGATTGGGGTAAATAATGAATTGGTTGACATTGAAAAAAGACTTTCGGATCTTTTACATCAATGCAGTCTTGATTTATTTGTATCTGTTGACACTCTTAAGAGATGGATGAAAGATATGAATGATGAAGATCCAATGACATCAGTGAAAATGCTTACTGGTCTGTTAGATAAGGAAAAACTTGTTGATAAGGATTTATTTGAAAATCTCATCAGTACAATGATTGATCTTAGTCATCATTTGCCTTCGCAGAAGTTTAACGGCAAAACCTTTTCAGATGAGCTAAAAAGACGAGAAAAACATGGAGAACCATCTCCTGTATATATCACTGAAACAACGCTTCCACCAATGGAATGGGTTGATTATTATCACAAAGCTATGTATACTATGAATAAACAAGATTTTTTTCAAGCTTCAAAAGAGTTTGATAAAACCTTTGAAAAACTCCTTGAAACAAAAACAACAAGTTATGATATCTTCCGAGTTTTTTGTAATTCCGGGTTGTCCTATTTATTTTCAGGGAAACCAGTTCTTGGCGTTCAATGCTTTGAAGCAGCCCTTGAGCTTAACCAACAATATACATTTGCATCAGAACAATTACAAAAGTATCAGCGGGGAGACTTTGATGACATAATAAAACTGGGGATTGTTACAGAGATAAAAAATAATTTTGAGGAATGGACTAAAAGATCCGACCATCTTAACTTAGACATAGTGATGAAATGGCCTGAAAAAAAGATACTTAATAAACTTGTTTCATTTGGTGTCAACATTAATAAGACAGAATTCATCGAAGTAGCAAAAACAGTTAATCATCCTGAAGGTCTTGCTAAAAAACTCTTCTATCCCAAAACGAATACAATAGCAGAAGATGAGGATTTTATCTGGATGGCAGCATATGCATTATGGGGTATTTACTGTCCTGATGAACCATCTATTACTGGCTTTAACGATGTGTTACATGAAGCTTATTTGTTCGTTTTAAAAACTAATGAAAAAAATAACAGAAAAAAGGAAATAAAAGAATCTTTTAAAGAAAATTGCACCAATTATTTTAAAAGACTGCAACCATATATTTTCTCTGATAAAAAAGATTTTTTAAAAGAATGGCAAAACACAATTGATATTGATATGGATCCCAGTTATGAATTAAATATTTTTTTGACATCTCTTTTAGCCAATCCTGATTTTGAAAAAGATGTTCTTGAGGTTTTATATCACCTTAAAAAACAAATTCCGCATCCAACGTGGATAGGCATAGAAATCATCAGCAATATCATCCATAACAATCATCAAAGCAATGAATTGTATAGAGGATTGAAACATAATCATCCTTTTTACTGTTATGTCGCCTGGGATATAGCACAATATTATTTGGAAAAAAAAGATTATGTACATGCTGAGTTTTATCTAATGGATGCACTTGAAATTATTGATAACAGAGCTGAAAAAAACAAGTTGTCAATCGATTCAACAGAAACAACGATTTATGATGATTACATTAATGTCATTAACCTCCTTGAAGAAGTGTTCGAAAAAAGTAACGCTGATTCGGAAAAGAAAAAGCTATTAAAAGCTAAAAAACAGGCTGTTGAAAAAAAATCAGATATCTATTCAAAATCACCAAAAATTGAAAAGATAGATAATGCAATGAATGAAATATTTAACAAGGTGGAAATGGATCAAGCTGAAAAGAGTAATGCACTTCAATATTATAACTATCTTAAAAAGTTTGATATAAATTTTGAAACAAAAGAACCAGTAAAGGCAGATATCATTCCATTCAAAATTTTACCTGAAAAGTATGATTCATGGGACGATGATAATGAAAATGATCAATGGAAAAAGAGAGCTAGAAAAAAAATAGGACGTAACGATCCTTGTCCCTGTGGCTCTGGAAAGAAATATAAGAAATGTTGTCTTGAACGAGATCGAGAAGAAATCCATCAAGCGCAAAAGATGCCAGTAGAAAAACGATGAGGTCAATCACTATGAATGTAAACATATCATGGATTGAACAGGAACAACGAATCCTTCATATCTTTCAACTTAATAAGAGCCTCCCAGAAGTAAATAGTGAGACATTAGAGAGATATTTTGCATTCCTAACAAAAAACGTGCTGTTCCCAATCCAGGGAACATTTGATCAAGAAATGGGCTCACTTCATCACACAACCTATCCTGTAATTGTTGAACATCTATCAGAAGATATCGATGAATTTTATGGAATATGCGTTGAGGGTGTTGCTGGAAAGAAAAATGTAGAAATCCCACTCGCTTATTTCAATTGTAACACAACAGATCACAGAAATTATCGGTTGATAGATGATTACAAAACATAGTTTTGGAACAATAGATGAAAAAAAGAAATGTATACGAAGGGATATGGGGGTCGATAAATTGAAACTCACTATCGATTTCGAAGAGTTAGCAGATGCCTTTGAAGAATCTGATGTGATGCATCATTTTTTTATTGACACTCAGAAAAACGAGCTTATCTACGTTAACGAAACAGTTGATGATGACTACAAGAAGCGACTTGAGGAGATGGAAGACGACAGATACCTAATGATCCCTGCGCGACTCCCTCAGGATAACTTCATAATCATGGAAATATTCGTCTATGAAAAAATACAGGATACAAAAATAGCTGAAAAATTTAACCAGGTACTCGAAAGAAAAAAACCGTTCAGAAACTTCAAAGACCTGCTCTTCGACTACCCTGACCTCCGAGAACAATGGTTCGCCTACTACCATGAACACCTTAAAAACGAAACGATCAACTGGCTTTGTACCAGCAACATTGAATTAACGAACCAACGTCTTATTCCGGAGATAAACATACGAGAGTTAACCCAAGACGAAATCAGCAGTCTCACCAAGGAAATAAGAGATTTTAGCCCTGTGAGATGTATGAACTGTCACAACGAAAAAGGATTTATCCGACGACTATTTATGATCAACGTATCTCCGGAGAATCGACTCATCGAACAAGAAACAGAACACATCATGAAAGAAAAATTCAATATCACTCATCATGGCTGGTGGAGTGGAGAAGATCCAAACATTCTGACAGTCTCACGATGCCCGAAATGTAAGAGTGAACATATTATCTGGGACTATTGACATGGTTCAAACGAACTCCTCTATGTTTCTCAAACCACGACAAACCATCCATGCAAAACAACCGGAAGACGAATGATACCTCTTCCTCCACCCTGATCGGTTACGGCTAGAAAAACGGGTCAGGTGTAACATTTCAGGTCCTAACCAAATCCAGGAGAAAAACCCGAAACAGGACGGGTGTAACTGGATTTGTGCTGGGTGTAGGCCGTAAGCCTCTTTCTGTTCTAACGGTATTTGTCTAATGCGC
>CAZGIV010000076.1:0-10644 GCA_964526175.1 uncultured Thermoplasmatales archaeon
ACATTGATGCTACAGAGCCTTATGAAGGAATCATGACCGGTATCGGTAGTCATCACGTAGAAGCCATTGTGTTTGACAACGCGGGAAATGCAGCAAATAGTACGATTGTCACTGCGTACAGTTACCAGAGCCATCTACAGTACTTACGTATATTTTTTTCTCGGTTGTTCTTTGTTCGTTAATTCAGCTGGCAAATGCGGCTCATCGGTAGTAATATATTCTCATTATGCCCTTTAGTTCATAGTTTTTTCTAGAAAAAATAAAGTCAAGCCGCCGAAGGGGTACGGAAAAAAAGTCCGGATTACTACCCTAAAAAATAGCAGAAATCGTAACTAAAAACATAAAAAAGAAATCTTTATATAACATTATCGGAGAAACATTAGCACGGAGTTTAACTCATATTTCCTCAATTGTTTTTCGTTTCAAATTAGCTGCACGCATCATTCCACATTTCGTAATCATTGTTTTCTATTTTGATATGATATGGAGTCGCTTCCCAGATATGTCCTTCTTTGGACTGCCATTTTAATTTCTCATCAATTAGTAAAAGCATGTTATACCTGCATATGAACTAACTTGTCCCATGTAATAGTTTCTCAAGGAGAGCCGAGAGTGAAATCAAGGAAATGGTAATCTGTTGGTCGGATATTGCATAAGGAACGACAAGCTTGTCTTTGTGAGGGAGCGCCCCGCAAGTGTATACAACATTCGGAACGTAACCTGATCGGGTATTCTCCGTCCAACTAATGAGCGGCTCTCTCAAACGGCCAAGTATTTTCGATGGATTTTCTTTGTCTAGAAGAATGGCGCCAATAGAATATTGCCGAAAAAGCCCAACGCCATGAGTAAGAAGAAGCCAGCCCTCCTTGGTTTCAATCGGTGCACCGCAGGTCCCAACCTGCACGAATTCCCATGGATAAGAAGGCTTCATAAGCGGTATGATATCATACCAGAAATGGATATTATCAGAGTACATCAAAAAAAGGTTCTCGCTGTCCTGGCGCGATACCATCGCGTAACGGCCGTTTATCCTGCGGGGGAACATGGCCATTCCTTTATTGACGGCGGCGCTCCCGTTCAGTGTAGCCATTTTGAAATGAACGAAATCTTCCGTTTCTATCAATTGCGGAAGAATAACCTTGCCGTCATAAGCAGTATAGGTAGCGTAATATTTCTTTCTTCCATCATCGTCAGTAAAAAGAACAAATCGTGCATCCTCAATGCCGTTTTGTTCGCTGGGAGAGAGTGGGAATAGTACCCTTTCCGATAGAGGAACCGATGGTTCGAATTGTGCTTCATAGTTGCATCGGGCCAGCCATTGAATTTTATCTCTGGCAAGACTGTCAGCAGCAGATAACGGTTGATGGTTGTAGATCTGAATTTTGACATTTTCTATAAGTTCGGTATAAGTGAATTCATCCGATAGCGAATTGATAATGAAATTCGAGAAATCACTGAAAACGCCCATTTCTCGGAGTTTCCGAGCAAAACATGTCTTGTCGTAAAGGGGATTCGCTTTCATTTCTGCGGTGGTGGCAAAACCAGATGAATCATCAATGGATATGTTGTAATCTTTGTCGATACATCCGGAACGAAATTTCAAAGATGAAATATGTCCTTCGCCTGTAGCCCGCAAAGTTAATATAAAACGAAGCGAACCTGGTGGCAGTCCCGACTGGTCCGGATGCGGAACGATCGAAGGATTGAAAAGGGCGACTGATTCGAATGAATATTCTGCCAAAAAGAATGAGCCAATAAGGAGCCTTCGTTCTCGCGAAGGTAACACATCGGTCGGCATGAACCTGTGGATGTAGTCAAACTGGCGCTCCAAAAGAGATTCGAAATTATGATGCCGGTGTGAAAACTTGTCAAGCACGCACTTAAATTCTTTCTGTACATCAGACTCATCGAGCGCCAACACTCGTGATATGATCCGTTCGATCCGCGACTCGGCGAAAGGAATATGTGGGCGTACAATGACTCGTTGTCTCTCAGGCATAAAAATAATACCCGTATCTTTTACAAGTACGGGCGGGTATTCCGCACATGTGTTTATTTTTTTCATTCTAGAATCGGCTCCTTGAACGTCTCTATAATGTTCGTAATGTTCGTCATCTCGTACAGGGACAGAAGAAACGCGATGGTCGATTCAGCGCCTTGATTGCGATTTATCCTATCCACGTGCAGCCCATCATAACAGCCGCCATTTACCGGGTCGTAGAGCGGAATTCCCAGATCGTTAGTTCCAAGAAACCATTGAAATGCTTTTTCAGATTCATTATACCAACGCTTGTCTTTCGTTGTTTTGTATGCTTCCAGACAGGCCGAAACCGTAGAATATGCCTCTATCGGCTGTTGATCGAAAACGGGTTTGGAGCTGCCGCGTTCAAATATCTTATCTGTGCCAACAGGCTGAAGATGGCCGCGAGAAGAAGTCTGCATAGTTATCAGCCAATTTAATGATTCAATTCCACACCTGATCATTTTTTCGTTGGCGAGGCCTCGTCCACTCATAATAAGTGCGCGGGGGAGTAGAGCATTACAATAACTTAAAACCGGTTCAAACCAGTTCCATTCATCGCTACTGTTTTCGTCATAAAGTCTCATAAGTTTCGTTGAAAGCACGTCCATATTGTTACGGGCAGACCTGTCGCCCGGGAAACGTCGCTGGTATTCTTGGGCTCCAATCAATGCGAATGCCCATGCTCGCGGCGAGGAAAATGAAGATACAGGTGTAAGGGCGTACTCGAAAATCTCTGCAGCCATTTGACTAAAACCTTCGTTCCTGGAACGACCGATGCAGGTTCCGAGAGCCCATACTGCTCGGCCATGGCTGTCTTCAGAAAAGTTCTCCTCCACCCATTTACGCTGAAATGTGAGAAAAGATCTAAATCGTACGGTTTTTTCATCCCAGGCATATCTCACGAAGCCGAGATAACGGGTTGCTAGGTCATAAAGTATTAAGGATTTTATTGTGCCAAGATTCTCAAGTAATACTGTAAGAATAAGCGCTCTTGAATTATCGTCCGTGCAATATCCTTCGGAGAAATCGGGAATATTATGTTTTGCATGCTGAAATATTCCTATGGAATCGGTCATTCGCACCAGATGATCAAGTTTGATTTTTGGTAAAATGGGCGGTTGTTCATCAAGAGACCACATTGGGATCTTCTTTCGCATGACCGCTGACCGTTTTTGGCGAGCTTCTACGAAAAGGTTGCCGTATTGTTGCGCCACCTTATTCCAAGTCATCTCTCGACCTAGCAGATAAGCATTCTTGCGCATAGTATGACGTTCAACCTCATTTTGAATAAGTCTTGTGATCGCCTTGGTTATGGCTTCTGAATCTCCGAATGGTACAAGAATACCCCTCCCGTTCGCAAGCAACTCTTGAGCATGCCAGTATGGCGTTGATATTACTGCATTGCCTGCGCCAAAAGAATAGGCGAGCGTTCCCGATGTAATTTGCGTTTCTTCAAGATAGGGGGTAATATAAATATCGGCAAGCGTAATAAGTTCCTTGAGCTCTTCTATAGGTATAAATTTATTATGAAATATAACGTGCCCTTTGATACCAAGTTCGTCCGCAAGGCGCTGCAGTGAACGCCTGTATTTCTCGCCCTCATGCCTGAGAAGATTAGGGTGTGTAACCCCGGCGACCAAGTACACGACATCGGGGTGGTTCTTTATGACCTCCGGGAGCGCCCGTAGTACGACTTCGATGCCTTTCTGCGGAGAAAGCAGGCCAAAAGTAAGAATGACTATTTTGCCTTCGACGCCGTATTGGTCCTTATAGAAATTGGGATCGATGAAAGGCACATCGTGTATTCCGTGCGGTATCAGACGAACCTTGTCCGCAGGTGTTTTATATACACTGTCGAGAATTTCAACGCCTTTCTGGGACATGACGATTATATAATCAGATTTCACAAGCAGTTCATCCATAACACGGCGTTGTTCTACATTTGGATTTTTAAGCACCGTATGAAGTGTTGTTATCAAAGGCATTTTCAGGTTGCGTAACAATGATAAGATATAACTACCCGCTTTTCCACCAAAAATGCCAAATTCGAATTGAAGACAGACAATATCGAAGTCATTGAGATTCAAAAAGTCAGCGGCTGCCTTGTAGGTGTCGAGATCCTGTTCCTTTATTTCTAAACGAACGCGTTCGGGGTATTGATAACCTTCTTCAATGTCGGTTATAGGAATTGCAGAACATTGGACGCTGGGATTGCTCGATGCGAAAGACTCGCATAGGTCTGTCGTAAATGTGGCAATTCCGCATCGACGAGGTAGGTAATTGCCGATGAATGCGACTTTCTTGATATTTTTCATAATGATCTCTTTAAGATATCAACATTCCTTTATAATCGTCAGTCAAGCGACGCTTCGAAATCCCCGAATCGGGAGATGGCTGGCAAAATGGGCGCATCATTTGTATTAAAAACAATTTCCGATTTGGAGATACGGGGGCCCTAATTTTGTGCAACTTTGGATTGAGCGGGGCGTGTATTCGGGTAATTGATCCTCGTCCTAAAGGATTGTTCATTATCATTCTTGACCCTCATTACGTTTTCCTCTTATATCTTTTTGGAGACTCCATTTCGGGTGTAATATACCAGTAGTTTTACTGCTATAGAACTCTTTTTTATAACATTAATGATTTTTTCTATTAAAGTAAAAAAAATAAATTCTCCATGAAAATGTATTTATCCAAAAATACTAAATCATTGAAAAGATTAATGTAATAGCTGGAATGATGTATGAGATTAGCTGTTGTCGATACTGAAAGATGTATTGGTTGTCAGAGTTGTATGTTTGCCTGTTCACGAAGGCAACAGGAAGGAGGATTAGCGAGAAGCTGTCTAGGCGTTAAATCCATTGGTGGTATGGAACGAGGCTTTATGGTGATAGTCTGTAGAGCTTGTGATAACCCTCCATGTGCGAAGACATGCCCAACAAGCGCTCTTACCCCAAGAGAAGGTGGTGGAGTAAAAGTAGATATTACCAAATGTATTGGCTGTGGTCGCTGTAAGGATGCATGCATTATTGGGGCGGTATTTTGGAATGATGAGATTAACAAACCAATGATTTGTATTCACTGTGGGTATTGTGTTAAATTCTGTCCACATGGTGTGTTAAAACTTGAAAAAACTAGGGAGGTCAAACATTGATTAATCAGTACATACCTTCAAATATTCTCTATATTGATCTATCGAGCAACAAGTTCTGGATTGAAAAAAGACAGGATTTATTTGAAAAATATATTGGAGGCACTGGAATTGCTATTCAACTACTGCAAGAAAATTGTCCAAAAGGATGTGATCCATTGTCACCAGAAAACCCTATTATTTTTGCAGTAGGACCATTGACTGGTTTGTTTCCTCTTGCTTCAAAAACTGTAGCGATGTTTAAATCACCACACACAGGAAATCTTGGGGAAAGTCATTGCGGAGGAAGAAGCGCCGTTGCTATTCGTATGGCCGGTTATGGTGCCATTGTTATAAAAGGTACAAGTAATAATCCAACGTATTTAGCAATTCATGACAGTAAAGTTCATTTTCGTGACGCTTCAACTATTTGGGGGATGGAAAGCATCTTTACAGTTGGTCGAATTATCCGTGAAAACGAGCCTGGTTCAGGTCTGAGAACGATTATGCGTATCGGTAGCGCAGGCGAAAGACTTGTGTCCTATGCCTGCGTGACTACTGAAACATATCGGCATTTCGGTAGGCTTGGTCTTGGTGCGGTGTTTGGAAGTAAAAAGCTGAAAGCGGTTGTGGTCTCTGGAAAACGTTCACTGAAAATTAAAGATAGTAAACACTATCAAAATTTGTACGATGACGTGTATAATTCTGCTGTTAATTCCCCCGTTATGCAGAAATATCATGATCTTGGGACTGCTGAGAATATTTTACCTTTAAATGAACTCGGTGGTCTTCCTACGAGGAATTTACAAACAGCTAGGTTTGAGAATGCTTCAAAAATCTCAGGGGAGGTGTTGGCTCAGGAATATCTAGGGAGACGAATTGCGTGCTCTCATTGTCCTATCGGCTGTATTCATATTGCCGCTTTGAGAGAACCGTATGGGGATGAACCGTACTTCTACAAGACGTCTATGATTTGTTATGATTATGAACCGATGTATGCATTAGGGACGATGTTAGGGATATCTGAACCTGAAGGTTTCCTTAAATTGATGGATCAAGTGGAAAAAAGAGGGCTTGATTCGATGAGCACTGGTGTGATTTTAGCCTGGGCAACTGAAGCTTTTGAAAAAGGTATTATAACTGAGAAGGAGACAAAAGGAATTAAGCTTCGATGGGGGGATTATAACAGTTATATAGAGGCTGTAAAATTAATTGTTGACAAATCAGATGGTTTTTACAGTGCTCTTGCTCGTGGTGTAGAATATGTTGCTTCTAAGTATGGTGGAAAGGATTTTGCACTAAGTTTTATGGGTAATGAAATGCCAGGATATCATACTGGACCGGGAGCACATGTAGGCGTGTTTATTGGCGCTCGTCATAGCCATCTGGACAATGCAGGGTATAGTATCGATCAAAAAGTTCTTGTTAACCGTACGCTTACTCCTGATGAACTTGTTGAGAATTTATTGAAGGAGGAATACTGGCGTCAGATTCTATCAAGCCTTGCTATTTGTTTTTTTGCTAGAGGAGTATATACAACAGATATCGTATTAAAAACATTACAAACTGTAGGGTATGATTTTACTGAGAATGATCTTCATAAAATAGGGGAGGAGATACATCGTGAAAAATATAAATTTAAAATCCGTGAAGGTTTTAACTTTGATGATTTTCGTATTCCTAACCGTATTTTTGATACCCCAACACCAATTGGTGAGTTTGATAGAGATTTTGTTCTACATGCCGTAAAAATTATAAAAAAGAAAATTTCCTGACGAAAAATTTAATAAATATCATTCTAAAAGGGAGATTCAGACTGATAATTGTGAAAAATTGGAGATCGAGGGCTTTTAACTTATACTCATAGAACTCCTGTGGACTTGTATTTTCGAAGGTCATCAACCAGGAGAAAAAAAGGTTGTCAAGCCGCCGAAGGGACTACGGCGTATAGATTAAAAGCCGTCCCCAAAAAAACATAGGAAAAATGAAATTTTAAGACGAAAGTTCTTAGTAATTAAAATTAACTCTAGTTTTGGCTTTACACTTTTATTCACGTCACTCAGGAGTGTGATCCTTACTCTTAGGATATAATGGATACTAGGGTGGGGATTTGACAGTCCATTTTACCGGTAAAAATATTTTTTAGAAGACAATTTCAAAGTCCTAAGAATTAACATATGCTCCCATCGGGAAGGGAACACGAATTTACCAGTAAAAAGTGCAGGGGACATAAATACCATTTGGAGCTTAAATCACATTTAATCACGGCCGTGTTGGGATTTGAGCACTTAAATGATGTCATATTTTTAGGTTATATATCTTTTGATTCTTTATGGTTTTTTAATGTTTCGAATCACTGAAAAAATAAAAGATATTTTTGAATCATCTCACAAAACCTATTTTCTCCTAAAAAATCAATAATTGTTCAAATCTTTCCCATCATTTGTTAAGTAAATATTTCTGCATAATAATGCATAACTATACATACTATTTAATTATTTGTTGTTACAACGAATCAAATAGCGTCAGGTTATTACCTTCTAAATAATCTTATGAATAATATTAAAAGAGGAAAAATTTCCAACCTACCAAGAAGCATTGCTAACATTAACACAACTTTTCCTACAATTGGAACTGTCACTAAATCCATGGTGCTTAATCCAACGGTCCCTAGAGCTGATGACATAGTAAATAGAGAATCAAGAAAACCGTAGCCCAACAATAAAAAAATAATTGTTCCAATAAAGAGTATCAAGAAAAATAACGTTACAAAAACAACGATTATTAAAAGGTCTTTTTCTTCAATAATTTTTTTGTTTATTTTTAATGGAATAATTGCATGTCTAGGAGAAACTAATCTTCTCATTATCAAAGGAATCAATGCTAAAAAAGAATACACTCGGGCAACTTTCATTCCTCCTGAGGTACTGGCTACACTTCCACCAATTAACATTCCGATTATGATTATCATAATAAAAAGAGGTGGTAATGTTGAAATCTCTGAAATTGAATAGCCGGTACCTGTAAAAGCTGAAATCAGCTCAAAAAGAATTACCTTAACATCAGTATATACAAATAAGGTTATAATAATCCCTGATATCAAAAATAGTAAAAAAATGTTCTTTTCAAAAGACAGTATAAATTCCTTGAATTTTCTCTGGAAGATTTTATTATGGGCAATGAAAGAAATGGAACCTAACAACATAAGACTGCACAAAATTATTAACTGGATATCACTAACATTTAGAGACTCGGTGACAATAAAACCTCCTGTAGAAATACCTGAGAAAGATAGAGCAATAGATTCAAACAGATTCATTCCAGAGAGATATAATAGGATAATACCTAAAATGGTGTAGATGCTATAAATAAGAAGAATATTTTTGATGCTTTTCTGTAAACTAGGTTCTAATTGTTGAGAAAGACCTTGTGATTGATATAGAGAGGAAGTCGCTTCAATTTGGGTTGTTTCTTCTTTGCCATGAAAATATAGTCTAGAGATTATAAATAAGAAAAATATCACAATTCCCATTCCACCTATCCACTGGGTTTCTGCTCGCCATAATAATAAACTCTTGGGTAAACCTTCTAGCGAACCATATACTGTTAATCCAGTTGTGGTGAAGCCAGAAATTGATTCAAAATAAGCATTAATAAAATTATAGTTAAATGATGGTAAAAATGTAATTGAACCAATTAATGTTAAAAGAAGAAGACTTATTCCAACCAGCATAAACGCTTGTGGAAGATTAAGATTTTCTAATGAATCAATAAATGAATTTTGTTTTTTTCCTAACCAAATTAAAAACAATCCTAACAGCGACGAAATAAGAGATGTAATAATAAAAATAATTATAGATTCCCCATAAATTATTGCTGTGATAATCGGGAGTATTCTAAAAACTGTGGAAATAAGTAAAATATAACCTAAATTGCGAAATAAGATATTCATTTTCCTTCTATGGCCTCTAAGACTGTTAAAAGATCTTTTGTCTTTACTGCAACTAAAAGAATATCACTTTCTTTTAATATAGTATCAGCAGTAGGAATTATAATTTCGCCCTCTCTAAAAATGGTAGCAATAATAGCTTTCTTGATTTCGGTTTTTTGATTGATTAATTTACTTTTTTTAGAGATGACCTGTCGGATTATTTGCACGTCGCCCATCTGAGCAATAGTTTGGGCATCACCATATGTTGTTAAGATTCTCTTAATAGACATAGCATTACTACCTGCAACAGAAACATAATTATTGACACCCAATTTAGAAAATAGTTCTTCATTTTTTGGTTTTCTAACTAATGGAACAACTTTTTTTACTTTTTCCAATATTCCCATCTGAGAGATCATCAAATTAGTTGTATCATCTTCTGTAGTAACGATTAAAGCATCAGCTTTGCTAACTTCAGCTTCTTTTAGGATAGAAATATCAGTTCCGTCTCCATGGATTATTAGCGCGTTCGTCTTATTCGTAAGTTCTTTTGCTAATACTTCATCTTTTTCTATAATTGTAATTTCAGCTTCTTTTTCAAAAAGTTTTGCAGTAGCTAAACCAGTCTCGCCACCACCGACAATAATAATTTTCATAGTAACACTATTTTTTTTAATAATGTTTAATTACTTATATATATTTATATATGAGACTCGCCTCCCGTATTACTCTGTTCTAATGCGTTGCCTTTTTCTAATACCTGCTTTATCAGCTGCTTCAAAAATCACTTTCCTTGCTGTAGGATAACTAAACATCTCTTTGTAGTTGTTTCTTCCGATACCACAAAATAAGAAAGCATTAATGTTTGTCCTATCTGGATGATTACCGAGCCAGTTAGCGATAGAGAGAGCAGCTGCACAGAGTCTAATGGGACGGAAACCAGTTTTACCTGTAATGTTTATTCTACATCCATACTTATCAAATTCAATATCCTTAATCTTCGTCGGTAATATCTCTCCGATACGACACGCACTTTCGTAAAAAGCTAAGACAAACGCTTTATCACGGGAATTTAATGTATTATCTGCGATTTTCATCACTTCTTCAGGAGTAAGGAGATGTTCTGGAAGCTTTTCCCTGATCTTTGCTTTCTTTATTTCTTTGTGAGCTATCTCACTGATAGCTTCTTTTGTTTCCTTCAACGTAATTTTTACTTCTTTCTCAACCCATTTATAGAATCGTCGAGTTAGTATACAATAATCATGCTTAGTCCATTCTTCGAACTCTTTTTTTGTATTGACATACTTAAAAAATTGAACAACGTCTTTTTTCGTAATACGATCGAGATTTTTACCTAGAATCTTAACAACTTGTTTCATGGTGTAAAGATATTTCATTACACGTATCTGGCTTAAACCATCCGCTAAGAGATAGTCCAAAAAATCAGTAATGAGCTTTTTGTTTCGAGAAGATATCGAAGCATCGTTCGTAAATTTCCTAATGCACTCTTTTAATTTTATTTCCGTGTTATGGATATCCACGTCAATCTATAACACGAAT
>CAZGIV010000077.1:0-10603 GCA_964526175.1 uncultured Thermoplasmatales archaeon
GTTGGTGATGGTTCGTGGTGTGGTATCGTTGATGGTATCATTGTCAAGCACCCATGTGCTTTGTGAGGTGTTGTAATATTGTACCTGGATGCGGAGGTATCCGTTGATGTCTGTCTCCCCGATATTCTTGATCTTCGACTGATTCCGATAGGTAATGATCAGTTTCGGCACATATGCTCCCAATGGCGCATTCGTTGAATACACATTTATATATTCATTCCCCGTGGGAGCATTCCCGTTGATATCCCTGCTGCTGCGGAGGCATAATTTTGTGATCCCCTCATCGTTGATCCAACCAAGTTCAGTGATAGATATGTTGTTTCGTCCGTTCACAAAATAAGCGGTGTTATAACTTCCCCCGTCCCCGGAGTAATGTTCTTTGTCGTAATCCCCTTCACGTAGGGGGTTTTGCGGGTAGGTGGGTTGTCCGTTCTGGATAGTGAGATCGAAATCTGTTGTTGAATAATCATCCCTTTTATACAAAGATAAAATCGCATTGTCGAGGTAGGCATTCGCTGGTAAGGAGGTAGTGTTGAAGAGAACATAACTGCGATACACATAGTAAGAGGAAATCGGGAACCCTGCTTTCTTCTGGCCGATTGTAAGATATTCTGAGGAACTGTCTATAGTGCCACTGGGAGCCTCCCAGACGGTCGTATAATTCCTGCTACTCGAATTATAGATGAATCCATCTGTATAAAGGGAATTGACCGACAAGGTCGGATCAATGATCACAGGGAATGTCATCTCATTCAAATCGGAAACCTTCAACCCTGATAACAAATAGGTATCGCCATTGAAATGGATGACACGATACGTCAATTTCTGTCGCATGGATTCGTTGTTAAGTTCATACGCTTCACCGAGTGGCATCGCGCATTTGAACTGCCCGAGCAGATCCCTGAATTCAACTCCAGTATCAGAGATCGTGACATTCCCGTCGAGCAACCCTGAAGCATTATAGATATTGAGATTCTGATGATCCAGTTTGGTGATGAAGATGAGATAGGAACTGGCGTTGTTAAGGCCGTATTGCGACGGTGGGTGATTCTGCAACACTGTTTTCGTTGCATTGCTCAGCGTGATCTCTTCTTTGAGTCCGGTGTTCCCATAGCTCCACGTGACATCAGCCCCGGTAAACACACCAGGATAGGTTATCGAGTAATCCGTGGTTTGTTCTTGGCTGCTTTGCACGTTCTGCAGGTACTCGTACGCCCAGTCGTTCTCCGGGTCAACATAACCGACTCCCACCAGCTTGCTTCTGATGGTATGGACCGTTGGATCACCGGATCGGTTGTAGGCGAATGCCACCGGCCATCCTTGCTGGGCGTTGGATTTGAAATACACGCCATATAACCCCTGACTGTTCCCGATGCGATAACCGTAATTGTACGCGGTGTGGTTCTCAGGGAGCTGGCTGAGGGTGTTGTTGATCGGCATCCACGTGCCATCTTCCATCTGATAGTTCACCGGCCCCTGATACGTCTCCAGGATGTTCTCCCCGGAAGTCGCGTTATAATAAGTGTTCCAGGTGAGACCCCGATCGACCAGGATATAGTCCTCCGGGGGGTTCGGCGGATCCGTGATGTTGATGTAATCATCTCCCGTGTAGCTATCCTGCAGGGTGGCGATGCTGACGGTGGCTTCGGCGGAGACATGGAAATGATGTCCAGTGGAACTATTCATATTCGAAGAATTATCAGTCACCCGGATGGTGTAGTTATATCGTCCTACAATCCATGTGTCAGAGAAGATATATTGATATGTGTTATTTGACCTGTGTGTCATCGTGAAATTCCCTGATTTTCCACCAGGGTACCCGATTTGAACCGTGACTTGATTAATTCCACTACATTCATCGGTGACATTCGCGGTAATCGTCACATTATATCCGAAACCAACGGTATGCGGACTGGCAGTAACACCAGTGATCTGCGGACCTGTCGTATCCGGGGTATAGCTACAGTAGATCGAGTAATACCGTGATTCATTAATGAACTCCGCAGGGTTGGGTGGAGTCCCATATTCCTCTGTATCATATCTCCCGGTGGTATTAGATTCTGATTCATTATAATATACATAAGAAAAAGCTGAATCACCCCAGCAGGTGATCACATAGTCAGTGCCCTTTTCAAGCTGTGGCTTCGTTCCCGTGAAATTAAACACCGCCCACCAAGGAGACAACTCTTGTCCATCTAGCGAAAACCAGTCTGCTGTTGTTGTGCCGATAAGAGTGGAATCGTTTTCCCGGTATAACATGCATGTATAATGAGTCGTTTCCACGAAATTCTGATCAATATAAACAGTGATGTTATCCGCTGTGCCGTACTCATTCGCGGTGAACACAGAGCCACAGATTCTATCATGTACGCTTTGAGAAGCATTACCTATTTTGGTGTACCCTAAGGGATGATATAGATGATACCAGTCTGAGGTTTCCGTGGTATCGTTATAATAGGTTCCGTATGGAGCGTAAACGATCTTATTGATACGTCCGGTTGAATTGTATAATTTGAACGTGACGTTATAATAACAATCAGTGACATCATCAGGGATGGTGAAGACGAAGGATTCGTTCTGACTTCGGGAGGTGAGCATGTAATCCATACTTTGTGCGTTTAAGGTTAAGCCCCCAATTTCTCCTGATTCAAAACCAAGATCAAGTTCAACTCTGACCCTGTCGCTTGGTAACACTGAATGGATCGTGAAATTCGCTCGTATTGAATCATTCAGGGTATCCCCATCATTGGGTGAATCAAAAGTTGTAAATGTGACGTTATCGATCCAGCAATTAGGGTTATAGAGGTAATATTTCACCGTCTCCCAAGTGATGTTATAAAACATAAAAGCATCATTCCAGTCAAAGTTCGATGAGTCAAGTACATCACCTTTTGTTAGACCTATTCCTCGATGATGATGATTTAACCAATCTTCATTTTTATGAATAAGAATCGTATCACAATCTGTTCGTTCCGTGAAAACAACATCCTCCGCACCACAACCCATATTCAGGAATTTATTTGGATGATTATAGCCCTCAAAATCTGTGGTCAAGTTATGTACTGTCGTATAACCCGTTCGTTCTTCATAATCAAGCAGTTTTGTGATATTATCAACGACACTTTTATCCGTAGAGTTTTTGTAAACATTATGAAGTGAACCCGTGTTGAATCCAAGCTGATCCGTGCCAATCCACCGTATGATATTGTCACTCGGATGACTGTCACTGTAGAACTGCGCACCGTAATATCCATTCTCTTCATTGGTTGTCATCAGGAAAGTAACATTGTATTTTGGTTTAATCCCGGATTGATTGAGTTCCTGCATGTATTTGGCAATACCTATGATAATCCCATTGCCTGCCGCACTATCACCGGGGCATTCCCCCCACATGCCATCATACCGTGAGGATAAGATAACAACGGCATCATCAGGACTCTGATCGATATGGAGATCAGCTTCTACATTATAAGCTATCACGCCCGGGTGTCTATTCGTTTCTTCATAGTGTTTTTGATTAATATGACCGCTGATGGTATTATTCGATTCTCCACTATAGTTCCAGAGGAATCCTCCTATTGTTTCGTTCACGGAAAAACCAGGGAGCGCAAACATAGGTGAAAAAGCAGCAGCAAATCGGGGAGTATTGATAAATTGATTATACATATAATGACAATCAGCTACTCTATCGTCATAGATGATAATCCCTAGGCAGACGTTTTGATGAAAAAATTTTCTTACAAAATTTCTATGATATTGTTTACAACAATTCGTTATAATGTCGGTAATGTTCCAAGTATCTGTTTTTGCAGGATAAATGATGGCAAAATCTTGGTTCGGGCCACACGCAGGTGAACTAAGGTTGTACACAAAGGTAATCTGATTTTCGTAAATAGTGTTGTCAGCGATGACAACGCTATCATTTTCCAATAGTTGTTTAATAAGGGTAAAATTTTGTTCATTTGGATCATCTGCGGTGTCCACTCGTGCGATGGGCAGACTATAATTTTCTACATCTTGAAAAATAAATGTTGATATATTATTCATGAGCAAGATACCAGATGCATTTGTGGCATTCTCAATCTGATTTGTCACTCCTTCTACTTCGTCTAGGAGAAAGATTGTACCGTAGTCATGCGGTGGTATCTCCTCTTCCGCTGAAACATACATAACGTTTCCTAGAACAAAATCAATGTTATTCAAGGTATCGTAGGTAATATTGTATGGTTGTATTCCGCATTCCCATCTGGGGAATAATTCTGCGAAATGGTCTTTATTATAGACTATCGTATTTTCAAAACTTGTATTCATACTATAATTCGTGCCTAATTCACGAACGCGTACGGCAACGATCGGATAGAAATCTTCCTGAGGGATCGTGGTTGATGGTATTTTATTGAGGATGTCTTCATTGTCAATGGTTAATTCATATGAAAATACTTCGACAAATTCCGAGTACCCTTGGCGGAGTGGACCGATATAATCTAATTGTACTTTTCTTACATCACTTTGATCAAATCCACAATCAATAATAAAACTCTCATTTAGATAACGAGCAGCCTCCCTATCACCATCAGAACCAAAATATCGTCCTTTCTTGATCTCACCTTGATTATAGACAGTTTCATCATGAATAATATTCGATAGATATGATACAATATCGACATAGTAATCAAAATCAAGATAACCTTCACCCTCTCCGCCTTCTCCAGGGTCTGCGAGCGTACTCTGTTCCCGGAACGTCATAAATGAAAACGACGTGATAATCACCAGCATAACTAATAAAAGACTTACTGCTTTTTGATTCATTTTTCTTCCTCCACCTCAATGGTAACGAGAATACCATCGAACTTATTATATTTTTCTATTTAAAGTGGAATTATTTGTTTCAGTAAATTATATAAGTCACATGTGAATTAATTATGATTGATTGTTGGAGTGGAAATATGCAAAAATTTATTTTAAGAATTGCGACCGGATTCCTTTGCTGTCTATTGATTCTTCCAACCATGTCGTATCAGATTGATTCCGCCGCTATGATGAGGAGCAAATTAAATGTCGACCTTATCTATCCATATTCATCACACATGACTCTAGATACGATTATATCCATGGAGGAGACGCAAGCAAATTTCGAATTTCCTCTAGAAACAGGTATGTCAGATCATCAATGGCCCCAGCAGGGATTGAACTCTCAGCATATAGGGAGAAGTCCGTATAGCACAGCGGAGAACCCGGGAATTGAGAAATGGCGATATCCGACATCTGATTGGTGCGATAGTTCCCCCGTAATTGATGTTAATGGCATAATCTATTTTGGAGCGGAGAGTCGTTATTTATATGCTATGTACCCAAATGGAACATGTAAGTGGCGTTTCAAAGCTGAAGATTTCTTTGGTAGCTATGGGACCCAGCCTGGCATTGCTCCTGATGGAACAATTTACATAGGTGGTACATTCATTAGTAAAATCTATGCGATTAATCCCGATGGAACCGAACAGTGGTCATACACCACACCTGACATCGAAACTTCTATTACTGTTGCAGATGATGGAATGCTTTACTACGGTCACGAGGAAGGTCTTGATGCACGCTACCCGAACGGTACTCTGAAATGGACGTTCCACACTACTGAGACTGTTCAATCCACACCTGCTATCGATAACCAAGGTATTATCTACTTCGGTTGTCATGATTTCAATATTTACGCTCTCTATCCAAATGGAACAGTCAAATGGAACTATAACACAGATGCTTGGGTACATGGCTCACCAACTATTGCTCCAGATGGAACCATCTACTGTGGCTCTGATGATTACAATCTTTATGCGTTCTACCCAAATGGAACACTGAAATGGGTAACTGATATTGGTTCAGCGATGAGGTCCAGTCCGTCCCTTGATAAGGATGGGAATCTGTATTTCGGGATGTATCACAGTAAAATCATGTCTGTGGCTCCTGATGGTTCTATCCGTTGGACGTTTCCTTTGAGAGACCGAGACCGAGTTTGGGGTTCAACCGCAGCAATCTCAGATGACGGCACGGTATACATCGGGAACTGTATTGATATGGATATGAATGGTGGCGGTGAAATTATCGCACTTGGTCTTGATGGATCATTGAAATGGAGGAAGACCCTTTGTGACCTTTGTTTGCATTCTTCACCAGTTATTAGCGATGATGGCTCAGTGTATATCTGTGCCTCAAATGATGGACTTGATGAAGCATGGGGATATCTTTATGCGTTCGGTACCGTGGAAAACAATCAGCCACCCGAGCCACCTCTTATTGATGGACCAACACGAGCAAGAGTACGAAGAGATATTGAGTATTCAATTCAGGCAGAAGATCCCGATAACACGCCAATTTCTTTCTATATCGATTGGGGTGATGAAACACATACGCAAACCATAGATTATGAGCCAGGACGTCAATTCCCTGTCTTTCATACATGGACAAAAAGAGGAACGTATACGATTCGAGCCAAAGCGATTGACACGTTTGGTCTGGAATCTGACTGGGGAACATTGACAGTGACCATGCCGTTTTCCTATGAACTTCAGCATCCGTTTATTAGTTGGTTGTTAGAACGCTTCCCGAATGCATTCCCATTACTTCGATATCTGATTGGATTCGTTTAATAAGTGGCTTCAGTTCTATTTAGTATCCTGCATTTTATGTTAAAAAGTAGAGAATGTCAGGTGTGAAATTCCTGACATCCATTTTTTTTTGACAAGATTGTTCTGTGTTATGTTTTGTTGAACTGCCACCAGGCCTCTAGGTACACATCATCGTTTGTTCTGAGGATGTTTCCTTCTGGGTCCCGGAATGCGGTATATATTCGATAGATGCCTGTCCCATGGGTCAGTTCTGATGCTCGTATGTGTCCGTTGAAGATGGTGTCGAGTGCGAGTTGGTTGCCGTTGGTGATGGTTCGTGGTGTGGTATCGTTGATGGTATCATTGTCAAGCACCCATTTGCTTTGTGTGGTGTTGTAGAACTGGATCTGTATGAGGAGGTATCCGTTGATGTCGGTGGATCTGGTGTTTTTGATCTTGGATTGGTTCCGGTAATTGATCACGAGTTTTGGTGGGCACATCCCGAGGAATTCATTGGAATAGACGTTGACGTATTCATTGTTGGTCGGGATGGTTTTGCTGATGTCCCGGTTGCTGCGTAGGCATAATTTTGTGATCCCTGTGGTGTTGATCCAGTCGAGGTACTGTAGGTTTATCGCATTGTACCCGGTGGTGAAGCTGGCGGTATTCAACTTTCCGCCTTCACCGGAATAATGGTATGTTGAATAGTCACCGGTTTGTAGTGGGTCATGCGGGTAGGTGGGTTGTCCGTTCTGAAGTGTGATGTCGAAGTCTGTTGTCGAGTAATCATCTTTTTTGTACAGGGAGAGTGTTGCGTTGTCAAGATAGGCGTTGGATGGCAACGCGGAGGTGTTGAAGAACACGAACCCTCGGTAGATGTAATATGTTGGTCCCAGGCCGTTTTTCTGACCGATTGTGATGAACGATCCGAGGTCAACGATCGTCCCGGATGAGGCCGTGTGGACCGCGTTATAGTTAGATCCCGAGTTGTATAGGAATCCGTCACTGCCGGTGGAGTATACGGTGAGTGTCGGGTCGATCACCACCGGAAACATCATACTTTCCAAATCCTGGAGTTTTAACCCGGAGAGAAGGTAGGTGTTGCCGTGTAGATGGATGATGCGGTACGTCAGCTGTTGTCGTGCTGTTTCATTATTCAGTTCATATGCCTCGCCAAGCGGGAGGGCACATTTGAACTGTCCAAAGGCATCCTTGAAATCAATTCCGGCATCAGAGATCGTGACGTTCCCATCGAGCACCCCTGAATCATTGTAGAGATTGAGGTTTTGGTAGTCGAGCTTGGTGATGAACACGAGATAGGAGCTGGTATCGTTGAGGCCGTATTGTGATGGCGGGTGGTTCTGTAGCATTGTTTTGGTTGTATTGCTGAGGGTGATTTCTTCTTTGAGTCCGGTGTGGCTGTAGCTCCAGGTGACATCGGTGCCAGTGAACACGTCTGGGTAGGTGATGGAGTAGTTGTTGGTTTGTCCCTGGCTGCTCTGCACATTCTGCAGGTACTCGTAAGCCCAGTCATTCGCTGGATCCACGTAGCCGACTCCCACTAGTTTACTTCGGATAGCATGGATGGTGGGGTCGTCTGATCGGTTGTAGGTGAACGCTATGGGCCATTCCTGTTGGGCGTTGGATTTGAAATAGGCGCCATAGAGTCCATGGTCATTTCCGTTGCGATAGCCGTAATTGTACGCGGTGTGGTTCTCAGGGAGCTGGTTGAGGGTGGTGTTGATCGGTGTCCATGTTCCGTTTTCTTCTTGGTAGTTCACGGGTCCTTGGTATGTCTCCAGGATGTTCTGTCCGGTGGTTGCGTTGTAGTAGGTGTTCCAGGTGAGCCCTCGGTTGACTATGGTGAGGTTTTCCGGTGGGTTCGGAGGATCAGTAATATTGATGTATTCGTCTCCCGTGTAGCTGTCTTGGAGGGTTGCGATGCTTATGGTTGCGTTCGCAGAGACATTGAAGCAGTGTCCAGAATCATAAGCAGTGTTTCCGACATCATCCATCGCCCATATTGAATAATTATATTGACCAACAAACCAGGTATCAGAAAAGTTCAACTGATACGCATCACCACCCACGCAGGTCATGGAATAATTCCATGACGTACCATTCGGATAACTCACATTCACCGCTACCAACAACAGTCCACTGCCGTTCTCCATCACGGTCGCATTTATACTCACAACCCCTCCGAAACCCACGATCCCCGGTGACTGGGATACATTGGAGATCAACGGTGCAAGCGTATCAATCAGAACGGTCCGGGTCTCCGTGGTATTGGTCACCCCGGTGGGGTATCCCGCGCACCCCATGAAACCATAGGTGTGATCCGGTAAGCCTGTGAAGTTATACGCATACGGGTCGTCTGAGGCGTTAAAAAGCGAGGAGATTTCATCTGCGTCTATCCCGCGTCTGAACATGATGACATCATCAAGCGTCCCGTGATAAAATAGGTCCGCGGTATCACCAGTCGCGTTTCTCCCCGCACCCAATAAATATGATGACTCCGTATCCGAGCGGACCGGGAAAACAAGGGTGTTCCTCATCGTTCCGTTCATGTACACATCCCAACCCGAGCTTCCGTTATAGACTACCGTGAGATACGCCCAGCTGGTATTCCCGATATCCAAATCAACGCATTCGGAATATCGCAAGACCCCGTTATCTGGGGCACATATAACGAAGGATGCATCATCTTCTGATGTGTTCAGGCAGAAGGAAAACCCGGATCCGTTCCCTGCCCGGGAGGCTTTCGAAAACATTCCCATGGTCGTGTTCATGGGTGAATATTCCGGGCACACCCAGAAGGACCAGGTCATCGGCTCAGATGCATTAAACAGAAGGGACGTATTCGACGCTATCTCAATAAGATCATCGGTTCCATCAAAGAAGAACCCGTCCCCGAACATTCCGTTCTCCGTTTGATTCGCACCACCCCGACATACGCCATTGTTCTCATACCCACTGATGTCCACAGGGGTATCATCTCTCATAGTATCCATCGGCATCCATAAAACCACGTCATCAGCAAGACTGGTGAACGCGTAATACCGGTCGACATCCAATGATGAGACCAGATGAACAGGGAGGATGTTTGATGATCGAGCACCATAATACGGGGTTTGAACGCTAAAAGCGAACGGGGACACGGTGAAACAAAAACCACCGTAGCTCACATTGTTTCCCGCGTTGTCCTCAACCGTGATCGAGTAATAATACTCCCCGACTTGATCCGTATCCGTGAACTCAACGGTATAGTCATAATCGGAGTTATTTAAATCCGCTTCAACCGTCGGCACCATGGTCACCGTCTGCCAGGAGGAATCCGGGAGTGTGATGTTCAGGGTCACCGTGTTAATCCCTGAGAGTGTGTCAATGACATCTGCGAACAAGATGACTGTTTGATCCGGCGCGGCATACACCGGTTCACTGGTGACATCCAGCACCAGGGGTGGATCGTTTTCGATGTAGTACGTCTCCGAGGAGATATCAAATTCATCATTATATTCATCACATACTGTGAGCGTCACGTTATATACACCAGGTGATGAAAATGTATGATTGATATTCTGCTGATCGTAGATGATGGTGCCGTCATCGAAATCCCATGTCCAATTCGTGATCCGGTAACTACTCTCGTTGAAACGGGATGTGTCGTTGAACCAGAGTGTCTGGTTCGTATTCCCGGAAGCGCCCGTGAAATTTGAAATCAAGTTTTTAATCTCGATATCCTGTGTGTACAGGTACACGTTATCCTGTTCATCGGTCACATTCACGGTAATTGTGTAATTCCCCGTGGTAGTATAGGTCTGAGTGGGATTACTTTCACTGAGATTCTGCCAGCCTCTTGAGAGACCCATGTCCCATTGTATTTGATTCATTTCCGCTCCGTAGAGGTAGCCGTTGAATTGCACTGGTTCTCCGACCAAGGCTTCATAGGGTGCATCAAACCATGAATGAGTAAACACATAGACCGGGAGGAATAAGGAGTA
>CAZGIV010000078.1:0-4728 GCA_964526175.1 uncultured Thermoplasmatales archaeon
AGAATACCTATCCTGTTACTCGGAACGTTTCTGAGTATGCTCAGACCAATTATGGGATGCAGGTCGTTGAAGTTGAAGACGTTAACGATGCGCTTTTAAACTTTACCGGATGGACGTTTCCTGTTCAGGAATCTCCTGATAAAGTCACCACGGAGGATTATATTACTGCGATGAAACCACTAGCGACAAGTCTCTTGACTGAGGCGCGGGACTCATATCGAAATGCAAGTGATTTTTTTAATAGTACAACGATACCAAATAGGTATCCGGATTATTATAGGAATCAAGTGACTGATTTTCTCAACAATGCTGCTGATCGGCTTCTTGAATCATCGCACTGGTATGATGAAGAGGTGTACTATACCAGTACAAGTAAATCATTTCAATCAATCATTGACTCCCATTTTGTTACATATACGTGTCAGTACTTCGCTATTCAGAATCAAGAAGCATTAGTTCAATCTCTTCTGAATCAAACCGTTCAATCCTATGATAATCAAAGTCAGTTAGGAAGAGATGCTCCAATCTATGGAATGGTGACGTTACAATGTGTTGGTGCAGCGCAACAACGGATTAATGAGGCCGCATCATACCTTTCTGAGGCAAATACTAGCTTCCTTAATAACGATTATCTCACTGCTTTATACAAAATTGCGTATGCTAAGGAGCGTATTGAAAGTGTCCAATGGTGGTTAAACATTTCGACCCCATTTAATGACTCTGGGGATATTAACGAATCGATGATATCAACTCTTGCTGAAGAATATCTTGATGATGCTCAACAGGCAATTGTGTATTCTGAAATAATCGTTAATGAAATGGGAAAATCATCAAGCTATCTCGATGATGCAAAGACTCTTCTTCAGGCCGCTCGTGATGAGCATGAAAACGGGTATTCTGCTGCTGCGCTGTTTGGTTCGTTTGAATCCCTCGTAAAAGCAAATCTTGCCTTAGAACTCGTCGACGGGGCTACCAATGAAAAGGTAGAACGTGCCCGGGAACAAGCGAGCGCAAGTATTACTCAAAGCAGGAACATTGGTATTGAACCTGTACTTGCAGTAAGTTACTATGAGTATGGGCAGAGTCTTGCAAACGAATCATCTCTTGATACGGCAACCGTTTACTATAAATACGCTGATTTAATCGCTGGCGCTTTACGATTCACAACTCCCTATGGAGTGCAATCTTCCCGTTATGTGGGGATTCCTGATACAAGCCCTGTTATATCTTGGACGGTTGGGCCATCTCGTTATATGGGATTATTTATCCTGTTCGCTCTGATTGGTGGGATCGCAGGGGTTGGATTCGGATTTTTAATCGCTGGGTTCTTTGGTCAAAAGAAACAAAAAGAACAATTTTTCACGAAGGATTCTATCCCACGGAGCATCGAGGACTATTACAAAAAACAAAAATAAGACATCTTCATTTACTTGGCGTAATGGATATCTCTGGAGAACTTGTCAATAACCATATCCTAGTAAAAAAAGCAAATGATATAGGGAGACTTTATAATAAAAGTCATATTGGAACGCTGTTATCACCAAATATATTGCAGCTTGATCTTCTTGAAGGAGTATTTTTACTTGATGAAGGAAAAATGAAGTTATCCCAAAATAAAAAACAAATTAATTTTTCTCACCTTCTCAAGCGTGCAGTACAACAAATTCCAGAGTTTGAGACAAAATATCTCGTGTTTAAAGATATAAGAAATAGAGGACATGCAATCACCCTTATAAATGATGATGCACATATTTCCTTTCGTAAATTTAAACAAAAAAATGAGAATAGCCCCTCCTGTGCTATCGCTGCTTTTTCTGAACGTGATATCCTTGATATTGATGTAACAAAACAGTTGATTCAACAGTTCACAAAGAAGCACAATGCCTTATGGTTCGCCCTTGTTGACGAAGAAGGTGATCTTACCTATTATGACGTATCCGGAGTTGACCTTAGAGGAGATATTTTGGAGCAACGATATCCTAGAGGTACGTGTGTTTTGCTTAAGAATCGTCTTATTGTGTTTGATAAAAATCTAGCTGATCAACTGCTTCAAAAAGAGTTTTTTGGTAAACCATTTGGAGAAACATTGCAGCTTTCATTTGTCGAGGCCTTATACCTTCTTGAGAAAAATGTCCTGGAGGTTCAGACCACGGATGGAACGTCTCTTTCTGAGGAGAAATGTATTCATCTGATGGAAAAACTTCAGCCGGATATTGTACAACGACTCATCGTGTATAAAGACTTAAAGCAAAGAGGATTATTAGTAAAAACCGGTTTCAAATTTGGTGCTCATTTCCGTGGATATACAAAACAACCAGATAAAACACATGCAGAGTATCTTATTCATGTTGTCGAAAAAGGTTTTACAAGTATATGGGCTGAGATCAGCCGGGCTGTTCGTCTTGCTCATTCAGTGAATAAGGAATTTATTTTTGCTTGCATAGATGGAACGACTATCGATTATATTAAACTTGGAAGACTTCGCCCATAATTTTTCATAATGTTTTTATACCTCGTCAGCCATTCGAGCAATTCCTTATATGAGGGAGGAGATTATTATGCTTCAAATACGATGGCATGGCCATTCCTGCTTCGAGATAACAAATGATGTCACGATCGTGACCGATCCACATGATGGAAGATCGATTGGGATACCAGCACCAAACGTAACAGGCGACATTATTTTAGTATCGCATAATCACTATGATCACAATAGTGTGAAAACTGTTGAAAAAGAAAATTCGAAAATAATCACTGATGAGCGGAAACGAACCATTGGGAATATTCAGATCATCGGTATTCCTGCATTCCATGATCCTGCTCATGGGGAACGACGAGGAAGCATGATTCTGTACAAATTCACCTGTGATGACATCACGTTCTGTCACCTGGGTGATTTGGGTCATGAACTCGATGAAAAGGCGATTCAACAGATTGGCAAAATCGATATTTTATTTATCCCAGTTGGCGGAAACTATACGATTGATGCAGAGCAAGCCTGGCGGGTGATACAAGCGTTGAAACCAAAGATTACGATCCCGATGCATTATCGGATTGAAGGGCTATCAATCCCAATAGCTGGAATTGATTCTTTCTTAGAGAAAAACAAATATAAAATTCTTAAGGTTGGTAACGAAATTGACATTGAGAAGGACGAGCTACCGAAAGAGCCTGAAGTCTGGGTTTTTACTTTGTAGGCCTTTTTAGAAATACCTCTTTGTTAACGCAATTCGGTGGAATTCCTCCTTTCAATCCAATACTCATGTTTTCTGCAGCCATGAGCGCCATTTTTGTTCTGGTCTCAATAGTTCCAGATCCGATATGCGGTTGTATTACGACGTTACCTAAACATTTCAGCTCTTTGGAAATCTTTGGTTCTTTTTCATACACATCAAGACCAGCGCCGAAAATCCAGTGTTGCTTTAATGCTTTGACCAATGCGATTTCATTTATTATTGGTCCACGGGCGGTATTGATAAGAATCGCTGTTTTTTTCATCATGTGAAGTTCGTTTTCGTCGATGAGATGGTGTGTTGCTTTCGTTAACGGGACATGGATCGACACAAAGTCTGAGTTTTTGAGCAAATCTGATAACGGTACTTTTTTTGCTTTGAGTTCACGTTCGAGTTGGTCGTTTCTCTGATCATCAGTGTAGAGGACTTTCATATCAAATCCTTGGCTTTTGAGGGCAAACGCGGTTCCGATACGTCCTGCGCCAATGATCCCTAGAGTTTTGTTGGTGACGTCTTGTCCAAGCATCAGCAGAGGTGACCATCCTTTGAATTTTCCTTTCCGTGTAAACGTGTCACCTTCGACGATACGTCGAGCTACGGAAAAGAGCAACGCCCATGCGAGTTCAGCCGTTGTCTCTGTTAGAACGCCAGGAGTGTTGCTCACAGGGATTCCTCGTTCTGTCGCCGCAGAGATATCGATATTGTCGTATCCGACCGCATATGAGGCTATCATCCTAAGATTTGGCTCTGCGTAAATAACCTCACGATCAATTGGGTCAGTGAGAAGGCAAAGCAAACCATCTTTTCCTTTGATGCCTTTGATGAGTTCTTCTTTTGTAAGGGTGCGGTTCGTGCGATTTATTGTGATAGCGAATTCTTTTCGAAGCAAATCCAATCCTGGTGTTGGTATCGTTCTCGTTACAAAAACCTTCATAGGGCCTCAGATGCTCATAGTCAAATGGATGGATTGTTATTTAGAGATTTCTAAAAAACACGTATCGTAATTTTCTATTGAAAAAGAAAAAGAGGGGGATATGTATATTATGATAGAGGGCGGTTAACCTGTCTTTTCTTTGAGGATGTCATCGAACGAGTAGAAGTGAATGTTTCCGAAAAAATTAAAATCTCCTTCTTGGTAGAGAACCCATTGTTGCGTCGTTTTTATTTTTGGCTGAGCGAACACTTTTATCTCTCTGTAGTTTGGATTTTTCTCTTTATCTATCAGTTTGTACACCGACCAATTCACTTTGATAGGATCCATTGGTGAGTAAGCCCCTATAATTTTTACAAATTGTTCTGTAAGGTTTGCGTCATAAGTGTAATCTGTGACTCTCCATTCACTTCGTACTAACGACTCTCCCGCTGTTGGTTCATAGTACGGCTCTTCGATAAGGGCAGCGTTATATTGGAAATATCCACAAAACATCATTCCCCAGTCGTTTTGATCATATGGTGGACCATTGTCGCCATGGGATAAATCAAAGCATTTTGGGCT
>CAZGIV010000078.1:4828-10457 GCA_964526175.1 uncultured Thermoplasmatales archaeon
TTTGATCATATGGTGGACCATTGTCGCCATGGGATAAATCAAAGCATTTTGGGCTATTGCAGTAGAGATAATTCAATACGCTAACATACTGTCCCCAGGTTGCTTTATATTGTTTATTCGGAAGGATGTAGAGCCCATAGCTAACATTATCGATACCTGCAAATTGACAGTTATCAGCATCCACACTACAACTATGCGCCATTTCATGCAGGATAAGAGACCCTAATTGAATACGCTTGCCTCTTTCGGTTGGTACGGTGCCCATTAACACATAGTTAAAGATATTTTGTATTGGGTTGAATCGGGAGGAAAGGTAAGCGATTTGCGTGGTATCGTAAACGTTGTTTTTCGATGGGTGTTGGAAACCACCGCCATGTCCGATGACTAAATATCGGAAGATCCCTTTTCGTTCGTCAGGGAAATAATTATCATAGAACTGCAACATCATCCCAGAATCTTGTGATATTTTAGCAATGTGTGGTAATTCTTGTCCGCCACCGTTTATAGGGCTATTTGGCCACCCGTCATCAAAAAAGCATTTAATGTTATTCTCAGCGAATCTCTCGATAATTCCTTGTTTGCTTTCTTCAAAGAAATAATGTGGTGGATCAAACAGTCCACCAGAGCCCATGTAATCGACTTCATAATAAATATCCTGACTGAAGGGATCAGCAAACCATTTCGCCATTTGATATTCTTCAATATTGCTTAGACCGTCTAGGTCGGGGTCAAGGTTATTATGGTCATCCCATGTAAAAGGATCATATCCCCATTTCCACTCCCATGCTGTCGGGATCCCATCGCCATCAGGATCAAGTTTTGAGTCATCTACCGTAGGATCTGTTCCCAAGATGTTGACCTCGGTCCAATATGGAATAAAATCACCATCGTAATCAATTTGATAGATGTTAAACCATATCTCAAAGGTCTCACCTAGATAGTAGCCATATCCATCTTTATCATTGAAATTGTCAGAACCAGACCATCGGCCAGTCCGATAATCATAGGTGACTGTGAATGAGTCTCTTTCAATATTTTGGGTTTTTCTTCCTAATAATCCGGATTTTACTTGTTCCATAATTGTGAGAGTGATTATTGATGTTTCTTGTTCTTCTTCCGCATCTTTCATGATTTTATTTTCCTGGAACATGGTATCCCATGTATTGAACATTACTTCAGTTGTCCTACCATGTTGTGTGACATCTTTACTAACGTATTCTAATCCATCCATGTTAGATATGAAATAAAACGATGGTTTCGTTTTCCATGAATTTCCTGGTTTTAGTAATTTAGTGAGGAGGTCTCTATCTCGTATTCGTAAGATTTCCAGGACAACACCTTGGTTTTCTAACGGACTGATACGATTATCAATCGGGGGTGGAATTTGTTGGGCAGGGATTACTTTCTTTGATGCATAATACTCGAAATATACATATGTCCCTGACACGAGTAAACAGGCGATAACAAGTAGCGAGACTCCTATCATTATTTTTTGTTTCCGTTTAACATACATGATGGTTTGCCTCCGGTATGGAGCGGGATTGTATTTTTATTAATAATATAGGTTACAATTTATATAAAGTTATTGGTATTCAAAATACAAGACTGATGTTGTTTGTACGACTGTTAACTCTTCTGTTGAGTTGTTGTTGAATTCTACGATAAATCCTAAACGATTCTCTGAATATTCTATTTAGAGGAACTAATGGAGGTGATGAGTTCAGTTAGAATTCTATTTAATGAGGTATCGATTTTATGGTTTGTACCAATTCTTATAAGTTTTCCGTTTATAGAATCAATTTCTGTTTTTTTCCCCTGTTGAATGCTCTGAAGCATAGAGGAATAATTCTGTGCAGTATCCCGAATGACTTCTTTAGTTTTTTTTATCGTCTTTAGAGAGGATACCGGTATTCGTTCTGAAGATGCGATTAAGGTTGATTCTGTACATACCAGCTCGACAATCTTTTCTAAGAGTAGATTTTCAAGTAGATATCCATTTTTACAACCGAAAAACGCGGTGAGCGGGTTAATGCTGGAGTTAATGATAGCTTTTATCCAGATTTCTTTTACAATATCATCACTTATCTGCGTCTCAATCCCTGCTTCAGTGAAGGTACAAACAAGGGTCTTGAGTCGCTTTGATCGATGACCATCGAGTTCTCCAAGAATGGTTTTTCCTTTACCCGTGTGTATGATTTCACCAGGTTTTGAAATTATAGCGCCCTGTGTGGAAATACCAGCAATGATATGTTTTTTCTCAATGATCTGTTCTATTTTTTCTAGGTTATCTAACCCGTTTTGGAGGAACAGTACCATTGTTTGATTATGTATAATCGGCAGTATTTGTTTGCTTGCTGTCTCTGTATCATAGGTTTTAACTGTTAGAAGTATAAGATCTGGTATAATGGAGATGTCCTTTGTAGATTCTACCGAGGGGATTTTGATAGAGAGACGAGTTTTTCCTTTAACAGTCAAACCTTTTTTTTGTATGGCGGTGATGTGTGGGGCTCGTCCAACCAATACAACTTTATTTTTTTTAGCGAGTAACCCACCATGGAGTGATCCAATTGCTCCTGCTCCAACAATGACGATATTCATCCTGGTATACCTCTTTTTTTACCTTGTTGGTCAATTTCCTCATGTGTAAAAGCGATAAGCGGACTTAATATTGGCAGATTACTATTTTTTTTAAGTTGCATGATGGTGGATAGTGAGTGGATAGGCTCTTCAAGCGTGTGGCCAGTCACCAGTGCATCGCATTTTTTTTCAGAGGCAATGGTAGATAATTGACGGTAGAAATCTTCACCTTCCAGGTTGGTATTAATGATCTCTGCATCTGCATACCACTGAGTAAGAAATGAGCGAATAGCTTTCTCGTTTGCTTGGTTCATTGTCACTTTAATAACGTTACATCCCCTATGCATTAGATACCAAGCAGCGAGCAAGGAAGAAGGGTTTTCAACAAGTGCAAGTATTTTTCCTTGGGTTCCTAAGGGAAGACCCCCGACTCCTGGGATTTTTTCGGTGAAAAGAAACGATTTCTTCTCCCGTATTTCAATAAAGAGCTCGACATCAGGATGCGTTAAGTCTACTCTGGCTTGTGTTGCACTGACAATATCACTCCCAATGCGTACTGCAACTTCTTGACTGGTAAACTGGTGTGTTCCGACTCGCGTCGGTCGAATCGCAAAACTTTTTTCTTTTGTCAGTATGTTTTTAGTAAGTAGTAGAGCATAGTATGACATATCTTCCATTGTCGAAGTTGTTTGAACCGCTGAGCTGAATGATACGATACCAAAAATTCGAGGTAATACTGTAATGCTTTTTGAGATGTCTGTCGTGATTAGATAGAGTCTCCCACGTTCATTTCTGATGGTATGCGATATATTTTCCAGGGTAAGTGCTTTTTTTATGTTTCTCACAAGCATTGATTCGAAATACTTCCGAACGTATGTACTTTTAAGCGAGAGCTCACCGTATCGTATTAGGATAACATCGTAATTCATCGATTTTCACATCTCATGGAGATACATTAACTTTTCACTTTCGAAACCTTTATTGCGCATTCTGTTGATGTGGGCTTTGGTGATTCCTTTCGTTGTAGGACGCAAAGAACTGAAGAGGACGTTCTATTCACCTCCTTTGAAGAGTACCTTTATCCAAAAGTTAAGGATTGGTAGGATTTTCTATTGGTTTCTCTTGTTTGTCCCTCTGAGTATTTTTTCTGCTTTGATTGTACAAAATGACACGTTGACGTTTGTGACATGTATTTTAGCAATTGTCCCTCTTGCCCGTATCTTGGGATATACAACTAAGGAGATCTCGTTACAATCGAATCCAACAATTAGTGGTCTTTTTTCAGCTACTTTTGGGAATGCGATTGAGTTAATTATCGCGATTTTTGCGCTCAGTGCCGGGTTAATAGAAGTAGTCCAGGCATCTATTATCGGTAGCATTATTGGGAATATTTTATTGCTCGTTGGTATTAGTATTTTTGCTGGTGGTATTCGGTATAAAAATCAGCGGTTTAATAATCAGAGTATTGCCGTGTCTTCTACTATGCTTATTATTGTGGTTGCCGGGTTAGCAATCCCTAGTATCTATGCGGTTCTTACTCCAAGTGGCTCACATAACCAGGTTTTAAGTGGTGCAGTCGCGGTTGTGATGGCGCTTATTTATCTTGCGGGGCTTGTCTTTTCTTTACGTACGCATAAGGATCTTTTTGACGCAAGCGATGAGATGAAAGCTTCATCTGAACAACCAACGATGAGTCGTAGACTTGCGACATTGATTTTACTTATCGTTATCGGTGTGGTTTCTCTTGAGTCAGAACTCCTTGTGACGACCATCGAGCAAGCTGCGCAGAGCATTGGAATTACTCAGATGTTTATTGGAATTGTAGTGATTGCGATTATAACGAATATCGCAGAGATATCAACCGCTGTCCATTTTTCTGTTGAAAATAAACTTGATGTTTCTATCGAGATTGGGTTGAGTAGTGCAATCCAGATTGCGTTGTTTGTCGTCCCGGTTCTCATGCTAATCAGTCAAGTATTTGATTTTGGTTTTTCACTTGTTTTTACTCCTTTCGAGATTCTCGCAGTTATGCTCGCGGTTTTAATTGTAAATTATCTGTCTGCTGATGGAAGATGTAATTGGCTAGAAGGAGCCCAGTTAATCAGCGTTTATTCTATAATCGCGATTGCGTTCTTTTTTGTAGAATAATCAAGCAGTGTTCTTTACCATTCATGTTGGAAGACCTGTTCTACGTTCTCTAGTGAATGATGTGCAGCAAATGAGATATTCATCGGTGTCAGCGAGATTTTGTTTTCGTTTAATGCTTTAAGGTCTGATTTCTCCGCCATATTCTTAAATTGTATAGGGGGGGTCTGATGGATGAACTTATTTCCTTTTTTATGGAAGAGCCTTCCATATCTTGTTTTAAAAAGTGTTGTGATCTCCAAGGGTGTGTCAACCGTTGCATGAAACGGGATGTTGAGGGAAAAGAGATCAACACTATCGAATGCTCTATTCATGATGATAGTAGTTACTTTTGTGGTGATTCTTGCAGCATTCTCAAAGAGAGGATAACTTTTTGGGTTATAAAAATCAATATTTTTATCTCGTAGAGCTAGCGGAATGGAGAGTGATGAGGCAATGGATCTGACACCATCGATAGATCCTTCAATTGCTGCTCCTATGGTTCCGGAACTCAATGTCCTGGCTTGTCCGATGTTCAGTCCAATGTTTATTCCTGAAATTACCATTTTTGGGCGTGTATTAACAACGTCATATAACCCTATTTGGACACAGTCGGCAGGGGTTCCATTAAGTAGGAACATTTCTACACCGTTATATGCTATTTTTTTTATTTTTAGTTCTTTTTTAGTAGTAATTGCTTTGCCAATCCAACTTCGTCCTCGATCGGGGACAACCGCAGTAACTTCATATTTTTTTGAGAGTTCTTTTATTAGGGTTACAAATCCTGCAGATTTGTAACCGTCGTCGTTCGTCACAAGAATATCTGTCATCGGCAACGGAAAAAGCAGGTGATTAATGAATCTTTCCGGTAAGATTATTGTCGAATATTTATATAGCGAAAACCTATAGGATGTGTAACCATGATTAC
>CAZGIV010000079.1:0-10425 GCA_964526175.1 uncultured Thermoplasmatales archaeon
GCAATCCTTGAGTGTGTTCAGGAGATCCCCTGTAATCCATGTGTGGATTCCTGTCCGGTTCATGCAATCTCTATGAAAGATATCAATGCACCACCAGTCAACGATTTTGAGAAATGTATCGGCTGCACAAAATGTGTTGGTATTTGTCCAGGGTTAGCTATTTTTGTGGTAAAAGTAAAAGGTGATAAAGCATGGGTGACGCTCCCATATGAGTTTGTTCCGATACCTACGGTTGGAGACGTAGTGCAGGCCTTGGATAGGACTGGGATGATGCGGGGTAAAGCAGTTATCAAAAAGGTTGTCAAACAGGGAAAAACCATGGTTGTGACCATTGAGATTGATAGTCGTTTAGCAATGGATATCAGGAATATAAAGGTTTGATGTATGAAACGAAGCATTGTCTGTCGATGTGAAGATATCAGCGAAGAAGATGTGATTCACGCTATTGAGGAGGGATACACCGATATCGAGGAGCTTCGGAAGAAACTCCGGATTGGTATGGGCCCCTGTCAAGGTCGTGTCTGTATTCAACTGGTAGCACGCATCCTTGAAAAGAAAACAGGGAAAAAGGTAGCACACATTCCACTTCCAACGGTGCGACCTCCATTGGTTCCTGTATCTCTTGGAACACTGGCATGTGAGAAAGATGAAAAGTAAGGCAGATGTCGTGATCATCGGCGGTGGCGTTAACGGTTGCTCTCTTGCATACCACCTGGCAAAAAAAGGATTCGATGTTGTCTTAGTCGAGAAAAAATATCTTTCATCTGGTGCGACAGGTGCGTGTGGCGCAGGGATTCGACAACAGTGGTCAACCAAGGAGAACGCATCCCTCGCGATTCAAAGTGTCAAGATCTTTGAACAATTAAGCAAGGAACTTGGTCAGGATATTGAGTTTCGCCAAGGTGGATATTTAATCGCAGTTCATGATGAAAAAGAAATGAAACAAGCAGAAAAGAATGTCGCAATGCAACGATCCCTTGGCTTGAAAGTTGATATTTTAAAGCCTGAGGAAATAACCGATGTTGTACCTATTCTTGATGTGAAAGGTATGAGTGCGATTGGTGCGACCTTCTGTCCAACCGATGGACATGCGAATCCGTTCAAAACCACGTTTGCGTATGCGGATGCAGCACGGAAATGTGGAGCTACGATATATACGCATACCATGGTTACTGATATGAAAATAACAAAAAAAATAATTCGTGCGGTGGTAACCGATAAGGGTTCAATCAAGACCAGTGTTGTGGTGAATGCTGCCGGGATTGATTCGAAATCGATTGCAGAAATGGTAAACGTAAAATTACCTCTTACACCATTTCGTAAGGAGATAATGGCCACAGAAAGACTTCAACCGTTGTTTGAAGCGATGGTGATTTCCTTTAAAGACGGTATTTATTTTAGTCAGCAGAAAGAAGGACAAATCGTTGGTGGTATTCCTATCCCTGAGGAGAAAAGCGGGTACAAGACGATGCCGACGTTTACGTTTCTTCAGCATATGGCACAAACATTGACGAGGTATGCTCCGGTGTTAAAACATGTGAACCTGTTGCGGCATTGGACCGGGTTCTACGATGTGACACCTGACGCTAGACCGATCCTTGGCGAAGTCAAAGAGGTGAAAGGCTTTATCCAATGCAATGGATTTAGTGGCCATGGGTTTATGATATCACCCATGGTATCAAATATCCTAACCGAACTTATCGTTAAAGGAAAAAAATCCGACGTTCTTGAAAATCTTAGTCTGGAACGTTTCAAAGGGAAAAAAATCGAAAAGGAACTCTCTGTGGTTGGCTAGGAACAATTATAATAAATAATACTAAGGTATCATATCGATGAGTATGGATTACAACGCGATTGGCTTTAAAGCAGGACTAGAGATTCATCAACAACTCCAGACCCATAAGTTATTTTGTCAGTGTAAATCAAAAATATCAGACAACGCGGAATATAGCTTTGAACGATTGCTACGACCAACGCAAAGTGAACTTGGCGATGTTGACAAAGCTGCACTGGAGGAAGCAGCACGGAAGAGACGGTTCCTGTATACCGCTTCAGGGTCATCAACCTGTTTAGTGGAAGCTGATGAAGAACCACCCCATGCTGCCAACGAAGAAGCAATCGATATCTGTCTTATGATGACATTACTTCTGAACGCAAAACCAGTCGATGAGATTCAGTTCATGAGGAAAATCGTCATTGATGGATCAAATACCACAGGGTTCCAGCGAACTGCATTGGTCGCTATGGGTGGGTCACTTCAGAACGTACGGATTTCGACTCTTGCCTTAGAGGAGGACGCGGCCCGTAAGTTAACAGAGAAGGATAAACTAGTGAACTACGGTCTTGATCGTCTTGGGATACCACTTATTGAGATTACCACCGAGGCAGATATCACCTCCCCAGAACAGGCACAGCAGGTAGCTGAGCAGCTTGGTATGCTGTTGCAGGCGACAAAAAAGGTGAAAAGAGGTTTAGGGACGATACGGCAGGATCTGAATGTTTCGATCGCACGGGGAGCACGTATCGAGGTGAAAGGAATCCAATCGCTCAGCTCGATTTCAAAGGTTGCCGAAAACGAAGCACTTCGACAGAGGGATATTGTAGAAATTTCAGAAACACTCAGGAAACGAACCAAGAAAAAGGATCTAGAGGATGCTTGTAGCATCGAATTATCCGATGTGTTTCTGAACACGAAATCGAAACTGATTCAAAGTCAACTACAAAAAAAAGGATGTGTTAAAGGAATCCGGCTCCCAGGATATCAAGAGTTACTAAAAAAAACGCACACACACCTTGGGAAAGACTTTGCAATATACGCAGGTCTTGCTTCAGGAATTGGCGGTATCATTCACAGCGATGAGATGCCAGGGTACGGTTTCTCAGAAAAAGAAATACTAACCGTGAAACAGCGATTACACGTAGGCAGTACAGATGCGTTTGTTCTTGCACTCGGTAATGAACGAATGGTTGATACTGCATTACATGCAGTTCTACGAAGAGCAATTATGTATCTTAAGGGAGTACCTGAGGAAGTTCGTCGAAGTCTTCCCGATAACACCACTGAATATATGAGACCGCTCCCTGGTGCAGCACGTATGTACCCTGAGACCGATGTACCTCCAGTACGGATTACATCTGAACGATTACATAGGATTCATCTCCCAGAGAAACCTAATGAGAAACGGCAACGGCTTTTCCATCAATACAATCTCAATCAAGAACAAATCAATCAATTGCTTTCCAGTGGTTATGAAGACGATTTTGAAAAATATGCCACTCAATTCCCAGACTTGAAAAGTGTCATCCTTCGCACCTACTTTAATACATTCGCTGAACTTGAAAATGAAGGAATTAAAGTAGAAGACATTGACGAAAAAAAATTAAAAGCAGCGTTTTCAGCCTTACAAGAAGGTAGATATGCAAAAGAAGCAGTTCCATTCATCTTAAAATATCTTTTTATACATTCAAATTCCTCAGTTGAGGATGCAATCCAGGGATGTGGTTTACGCAAGACAGGGAAAGAAGAGATGGCAGAGGTTATCCGGAGAATCATTTCAGAGCGAAAAGATTTTGTCAAAGAAAAAGGCATCAATGCTCAGGAGCCGCTTATGGGCCTAGTGATGAAGGAGCTGCGAGGAAAAGCTGATGGAAAACTCATTAGCAAAACACTTCAGGATGAGATCTTAAGGTTTATTTCGTCATAAACTCAAACCAATCAATGTTTCCGTTTTCCAGGAGTGTCCTTATGTGTTCTTGTTCTTTGGTACAAGGTGTGTTGCCTTTCTTAAACCGAACAAAAAGAATTGAATCCTCTTCAAATTGGATACCATCAACAGGAGAGCCTATAAATCGGAAATTATCAGGATTATACGGGTAGTATTTCATTATTTCACGATAATCCTCCTTCTGAGCAGTAATATAGTCCATTTTTTGCTGCAGGGGAGTTACTGCGCTACGATAGGAAAGTATCACACCGAGGATGATTCCAATGATACTTCCAAGTAAAAACAACCAGATGCTCATTAAAAGATCCATAATTCTTCCTCTAAGAAAGAGGATGGAAGAAGAAGTAAAATATCTTTTCCTTTCAATTGCATTATGAAGGGGCGAGTCTTTTTTTAAAAAGGAATTTGAGGTTTTTTATCCCATCTTTGAAGCTTTCAAGTTTCACTTGGCCTTCTCTGGCAGAAAGAGTTGATGGTATCTCCTTAGCTTTAACATGTTTGGTAGTGAACATCTCTATTTTTATTTCTTCTGAAAACGGCATGCCGTTGTTGAATGCTTCAAGGGGTTGTATTTTGGTAAGAGCGTCGCGTTTGAAGATCCACATGCCTGATTGCGAGTCACGGATATTGACTAAAAATAGGATGCGAAGGGTCCATGCTAAGGTGAGGTTCCCGAAACGGTGTTTAAGGGACATTGAACCATGTTTTAAGGCTGCAAAACGATCGGTTGTCATAAAATCAAGGTGCTCATCTATCAGCATTTGTATGTATTCATGAATGATATGAAAGGGGTAGGTCGCATCTGCATCCCCGGTGACGATGATATCACCTGTTGCATGCGCTAGTCCAGTTTTATAGGCTCGCCCATATCCTTTTCGTGTCTCAAGGAGTACCTGTGCTCCTTTGCTGGTCGCAATCTCCCGCGTCTTATCTATGGAATTTCCATCAACGATAAGAATCTCAAGATCCCATTGCTGGTTCTGAAAAAAATCTTTTTTCACGGCATCAATCGTTTTCCCGATGCCTCGTTCCTCATTGATCGCGGGGATAACAATACTAACCTTCAGAGATACTCACTCCAGTAAGAAGTATAAAAACAAAGGGGTTAAAAGAGTTTTGAAAAAAATAGGTTAAAAAAAAGAGAAAGAAAAGGGGTAAAACCCCTCTGTTTGTGTTTAGTTCCGTCTGCGTCTAAGGAGCAGGAACGCTACCCCAATTGCTGCGATGAGTGTCAGGAGCTCAAATCCAGGTATGCCCCCACCTTCAGTGACCGTCACTGTGGTTGATATTGGATCATATCCTGGGAAGGTCGCTGTCACTGCATAGCTACCTGCTTTGCTAGGTGCAGTTATCGTGACAACACCACCAGCACCACTCGTGTAGGTTTTTCCTTCAAAGGTGACGGTTGCACCTATGACTGCGCTACCTGAATCGTCAGCAATGGTCAGCGTGAATGTCTGTCCAGCTTTTACTTCACCAGAGATGGCAACGATGAGTTTCGGAATGTTCAAGATCATGACAATTGCACCTGTAGCACTGGTATATCCCTCAGCTGTTGCCGTGATCGGATAGGCTAGCGAGGTTGTCACTGAGGGCGCAGTAATGGTTGCGACACCGCTTGTGGTCGGCCAGGTTTGCCCATCGAACGTGAATGTCACAGTGGCATCAGTGATGAGTACTCCATTAGATCTCGCCTCAACAGTGAAAGTCGCTCCTTCGTCAACTGAGGGGTTAAGGCTAATCGTCATTGGTTTTCGACCTTGTGCCATGATGATAAATGCATTGTCAGGGTCGGTTTCATTTTCGATATATATCGTGACGTTACCACTCGCATCTGCCGTAATTGAGAACTCTACTTTTCCAGATGTATCAGTGAATAGGTCGGAAGGTAATTTTGCAAGAATTGTTTCATTGAGTGCCATTCCATGATCAAGACCGACTCTTACACCTTGCAAGGGGGCCCCAGTTGCTGGATGAGTGACTGTAATGGTGACTAAGGTTGCTTCTCCATTGTAAATTGTTGCAGGGTTTGCTGTGGCAGTCGCAGTTGTTACACGGAGCAATCCATCAGCAAATCGATCTGCTCCTCCATCAGGTGTAAAGCTGAAAGTAACGTTACCAAGTGTGGTTGCGTTGACTCCTTCAAGGGTACCGACTCCGTTCTCTATCGATATAGACGTATCTTCTCCTTCTTCTGAAGCCTCTGGAACACCGGACATATTATATATGGTTAATGTTCCGTTTCCCGCTGGCATTAGTTGGAAGGTCATGTTGACCGCGTCATCAATCTTCCAAGCAAGTGTAGATGGTGAACTGGTTACGATGTAGTTGGTAACAATAAGTGTTGCGTTATTGCCTCTGCTGTCACAGGTATCGTTCATGGCGGCGAGATAATAGGTTCCTCCAGAGAGAATGATCTCCTCACCAGTGATGTCATAATCGTCATCTTTATACCATTCATCTTGACCAGTGACATATGCACCAGTTTCGTTAAATAGTGCAACAGATAAACCATCCGCATCAGGGTTTCCACCGTCAATAAGACTGACCATGATGTCATATTCAACAGCATCTCCAGCATACGCGGTGGTTGGGGTAATATTGACCATCATGTTGTGTTTTCTTTCCATGACGACTTTAGCATATCCCCAGAAAGTTGAACCTGGATATGATGATGCAGCTATGGTAATATTCTGTGGAGCAGTGGTTTTTTGATCATCTGCTGTGATCCAGAAGGTATATTCCCCATTCAGACCATTTCCTGCTGTTTTGTCACCATTCGTTTCGTTTAAGAATTCTGCTGAATCTTCCCACATTATAGTCACATAAGCGTATTTTAAGGGAGCTCCATCAGCATCTTTGACAGTAACAGTGAGGTTGAAATCAGATCCAACAGTGAACATATCAGCAGCAGGGGTGACTTGTGTCCCATTGATGATTTCAAGGGTTTGACTTGCAGTTCCGTTATCATCCCCGGGCCAATCAATCGTTATTGTGATTGATCCTCCAGGCATTGTTGGTGTTACGGTAGCAGTCCAGTTTCCTTTCGTCCCAGAATGGGTAAGCGTGGTTACATCGACAGGATATAAAATATCACCGCTTATGGTAATATTCTTCCAATCCTCCCAAGAATCATCACCATAGTATGCTCGTCCAAGATCATTTGTAATGCTTGTTCCATATATGGAAAAATCTATATCGATTGTGTCTGCATGATGACCTCCGGTATATGCTGGGATGAAGTCTATTTTATTATCTGCATAGGATGCAAGTATCAGCTGCACTGGTGGATTTGATCGTTTCACGATAAAGGAAGCTGAATTGTTCCACTCATAGGTACCATCGGTGTTAGCATCAAGTCCAAACACGACTTTCCAAGTACCGTTTACGTTATCGTCACCAATAGCAGTAGCAAGATCGCTCCAACCATCACCATCATCGAATCGCGGGATCATTATCGAATAATCGCCATCGCCTAAATTGGTTATATAATCACTAAAGTTGACGTAATCTGATCCATATTTAAGCATAATCGAATAATTAAAGCCAAGACCCGCACCTGTGCTGTTTGTCACATTGACATCTATTCGTGCGTCAAACCCCCAGTAGAGTGTCGTGTTTGTTAAGGTAATCATTGGTTTTGCGGTTTTGACGGTAAATGTCTTTTCAGTTGCATTTTTTTCAGGTGGATCCCAGGGGCCTATGGTTGCGTAATTGTAGTTGGTAGGCGAGGGGAATTCTCCACTATAACCGCTTCCATATAAAGGATCATAAGCGCTACCATTTTCATCGCCGTAATAATAGTACACTCCATAATTGTCAAGATCTCGATAGGCGAGTACAGTATAATCACCTGCATATTCGAAGTAATCTTTATCTAATGTTGCAGTCCCTTGTGAATATTGGTTAAAGACTGTGTTGTTTTCAGGGTCGAGAACAGCTATCATGCAAGGCACACTGTTTCCATCTTCTGTTACACTTATAGAGACTTCATCATTTGATCCATATGTAATATCTGTAATAGCACCTATAGTGTATGCAGTTGAAGTGTTAACCCATATGTATCCAGCGTATGAAGTGTGATTTGTATCCGTATCAAAGATCCACATACCCGCTCTGAGGAAAGAAATCGAACTTCCACCAGTTTGCAGCGTATCAAGTGTGTGGCTATTAACAACATTTGCTTGTGTTGCTAGAACTCGGACAGGATAACTATCTACACTGTACGGTCCATCCCATGAAAAATTCGTTGCGATACCAGGCGAGATAGACCAATAATTCGGGTAGTAAAGATAATAGGTGCCATTTGCCGCCCACTCCGAGGTGTTGATCTTAATCTGACTATTTGTATAGGTTGTACCGTAGACAAGTTTTATCGATGCATCTCCCCATTCATCAAAACCAGGTTGTGCGCTCGCTTCTTTTACGACATTTAATTGTTTTAGAACTACCAGCGTTGATAGTAACATTGTCAGTACTACCAAGGTAGCGATTATTTTGTTTCCTTTCATTTTTTGTGTCCTCCTAAATTCATCTTGCATATTCCTTCATAATGGTCAGGTAAAACACGTCTTGGTTCACACCGTGAACCACCATATAAGTCCCTCACTAGTGTAGATGTAGGTAACTTATATCTGTGTCCTCACCGGACCTCAGCTCACGTAAATATCTATCTTGTTTATATACATTACGATTTTCTTTCCTTATCTTATAAACAACTATTGGTATAAAATTTAGATTAATGACTTAAATGGTTTTCGTTTCAATTTATTTTAATCTTAAAAAAATTTTCCTGGATGTATCACTATTTCTATCCATTGTAGCATTCAGCAACCCGATCACTTTCCGAAGTTGTTCTTGGGACGCCGTTTCGTAAAAGATTTTCACCTTTTCCAAAGTAAGTATCTTCCCACAACCGGCACATTTCGTCGTCTTAGAAGAGAGATTCGCTCCTTTTACCTGTTTACAGTGTGGACAGACGATAACACCCAATCTCATAAGATACCATCTTGATAAACAAACCTTAACTAATAAATATACCTATTATTATGTGGGCTTGACACATTCCCCGCCTTAGCTCAGTCTGGCTGGAGCGGCCGGCTGTAGACTCTATGGCCGTTACCGGCAGGTCCCCGGTTCAAATCCGGGAGGCGGGACTCTTTTCTTTATAAAGTCCACAATGTTTATTCAGCTATCAGATATATACAAAGAGTGAGATGACAACAAAGAAAACAAAGGCAGTGTGTGCTCCGTTTTCAGAAGCTGAACCAGTCCGGAGGATTCTGCGAAAAAGTAACCTATTACGCAATGATATCGAGATACTAAAGGAAGGAAAATTTATTTATTTTCCTGTTAAGGAAGTCCCGAAGGATTTAAAGTCGTTCAAGATTGTTTCAAAATCATTAAAGCTGAAAGCGGTGAAACCCCACTGTTACAAAGATCTTCTTAAACTCCCAAAAAAACTACTGAATACGCTTCCAACATCCTATGATACAGTGGGAGCAATCATTTTACTGAAGTTACCGAAAGTGCTTTTTCCGTATCGCAAAGAAATCGGTATAGCATTGCTGGAGACGCATAAAAATATACATACGGTCTGTGTAGTCGACCCTGTTTCAGGTGAACTCCGCACACGAAATGTCGAAATTATTGCCGGGGAAAACCAAACATTGACCACCCATACAGAATATGGGTTATCATTTAACGTCGACATAGGAACGACGTATTTTTCCCCAAGACTTGCCTCTGAAAGAAAACGAGTAGCTGATCTCGTAAAATCAGATGAAATCATAGTGGACATGTTTGCCGGTGTCGCTCCATTCTCTATAATGATTGCGCGATTTGCGAAACCAAAGGTAGTCTATGCAATTGATAAAAACAAAGAAGCAATAGCATTAGCACGACAGAATGCGAAACAGAACCATGTTCTTGAATCAGTTGAAGTTATCCATGCTGACGCTAGGAACGCCAAAAAAGTAATTCCATTAAAAGCAGATAGGATTATTATGAATCTTCCCTTTGCAGCATATAAATTTTTTTCCGTTGCATTATCCATTGCAGCACAGACATGTATAGTACACTACTATGATATAATAAGAGAAGAAAATATTGATGAGAGGATTTCAACCTTGAAAAAAATCGCTGCAAAACAGGATTTCAGTTTAATTAATATATCGATTCGTAAGATAAAGACGTACGCACCTAGAGAATTTTATATAGGATTAGATATTACCGCTACGAAACACGCCGACGTAGCTTAGCCCGGTTGAGCGGCTGACTTGTAATCAGCAGGTCGGGGGTCCAAATCCCTCCGTCGGCTTTTTCTACAATTTTTTCTCAGAGAAAAAGACACTTTTTAACAATATTATCTAAGGGCTTTAAACTCTAAACGGGTTTCGCAAATGGTTAATCAATCGTACAAAATATTGGTAACTTTCAATTATCTCGGAATGTATTCAATAAATCTGAATTGTATATTCGTGATTTATGTTGACAAAACTCTGTTGTAGTTACTGGTGAAACATGGGTATTAATTATTTTTTATCGATAGGATAAATTATGAAATGAGATGTGTTCGTTTTGTCAATCACAAAGCCATATTAAATTACCTCTTTTTTCTATTTTTATCTTTTACAAATAGTTTAAGGGTGTGTAGGGACATGACATATGTCCCTTCTATTGAGACACGACAAGGACATCT
>CAZGIV010000080.1:0-8186 GCA_964526175.1 uncultured Thermoplasmatales archaeon
GAACAGTAAAGTATCTATAGGAATTGACAATACCAGTGAAATAAAATAATTTGGGGGTTAAGTTGTTATGCCACAAAAACGAATGAAAAAAATTCTGGTAACTGGTGCTGTCGGTCAAATCGGTTCAGAATTGACCATGATGCTTAGGAAAAAATTTGGAAATGACAACGTTCTAGCAACTGGACGAAAAACTAAACCAAGTGAAACACTTCTTGACTCTGGTCCCTTTGAGTACATTGATATCTGTAAACGGGAAACGATAGAGAAAGTCGTAAAAGACTATGATATTGACACGATCTATAACATGGCCGCGATATTATCCGCGGTTGGAGAGGAAAAACCAATAGTGTGTTGGGATGTCAATATTAATGGATTAAATAATTGTTTAGAGGTTGCCCGCGAACACAGCATGGTTCGGGTGTTTGTTCCGAGTTCCATTGCAGTGTTTGGCCCAGAAACACCAAGAGATAACACACCTCAAGAGACCATTCTACGACCGAAAACAATGTATGGGGTCACGAAGGTCGCAGGGGAGCTTCTTGGTGATTATTACGTGAAACGATTTAATCTTGATGTGCGAGGAATTCGATATCCCGGTATTATCAGTAGTGAGACTCTGCCAGGTGGTGGCACTACAGATTATGCTGTTGAAATTTTCTATGAAGCAATTAAGCAAAAAAAATACACCTGTTTCTTACGAGCGGATACTGCTCTTCCTATGATGTACATGCCTGATTGTCTGAAAGGGACTCTCGATATGATGGATGCTGATGTTTCCAGATTGAAGCATCACTGTGATTTTAATCTGGCTTCTATGAGTTTCTCTGCCGAGGAGCTTGCTCATGAAATCACAAAGCATATACCTGAGTTCACCTGTGAGTATAAACCTGATTTCCGTCAGGCGATTGCTGATTCTTGGCCTCGCTCCATCGATGATGGCGCTGCACGTAAGGAATGGGGTTGGAAACCAAAATACAACCTTGCGGAAATGACCAAGGATATGTTGCAAAAACTCAGTAAGCGTTACGAAGAAGGAAACCTCCTCGTCTCGTAATTTTAATTTCTTTTTTTCTTTATTTACTCCGTAGAAAGTTTTATGTGCTATACGGTATTCCCATGTCTAATATGAGGTGAACCAACAGTGCCGCAATTAGAGGAAGTTGGGGTGGTTATGAAAGGAAATATTGATTCGATTAGAGGATATTTGGGTGCTGATGCTGATTATCTGCTAAAGCATACATGTACGAAGATTAGGAAAGAATCTTTGCATCTCCCTGGGCCAGATTTTATTGATCAGACTTTTCTTGATACCGACCGATCAACTCAAGTAATTCGTGACTTAAAATCATTATTCAATCATGGTCGGTTAGCAGGGACCGGATATCTTTCGATTTTACCTGTTGATCAGGGCATTGAACATTCTGCTGCAGCGTCATTTGCCCCTAATCCTATGTATTTTGATCCGGAAAACATTGTGAAACTTGCGATTCAGGGAGGGTGTAATGCTGTTGCATCAACTCTTGGTGTTCTCGGTGCTGTTTCACGAAAATATGCGCATAAGATCCCGTTTATCGTAAAGATAAATCATAATGAGTTACTAACGTACCCGAATAAATTTGATCAGATAATGTTTGCAGGTGTCGAGCAGGCATGGGATATGGGTGCTGCAGCTGTTGGCTGTACAATTTATTTTGGTTCTGATGAATCAACTAGGCAAATCCAAGAGGTAAGTCAGGCATTTAAGTACGCCCATGAACTTGGTATGGGAACAATACTCTGGTGTTATTTACGCAATCCTGCGTTTAAAGTAGACGGTAAAGATTACCATACCGCTGCGGACCTCACCGGACAGGCGAATCATCTTGGAGTAACTATTGAGGCAGATATTGTAAAGCAGAAACTCCCTGATATTAATGGAGGGTATCTTGCTTTGAATAAGGGTGGTGTGAAATACGGGAAAATTGATGAAAAAGCCTATAGCGAACTTTGTTCTGATCATCCTATTGATCTAACACGATATCAGATTGCTAACTGTTATATGGGACGTGTTGGGTTGATTAACTCAGGAGGCGCATCGGGGAAAGATGATTTTGGACAAGCGGTTCGAACTGCGGTCATCAATAAACGTGCAGGTGGTACCGGTCTGATATCCGGAAGAAAAGCATTCCAGAAACCCTTTGAAGATGGTGTAAAACTTCTTCATACGATTCAAGATGTCTATCTATGTAAGGATATCACGATCGCATAAAAAGACATTTTTTTTACTTTAATAACGGGTTTCTCTCATTGGTTTTAGAAAAGAAATGTGGTCGATTGTTTCTTAATAAATGAGTACTGCTTTTACACCTCTTGCATCTCGGATTGCTGAAAGTAACGATCCCGGGATTTGTTTTTCCGTAATGATGAATAATCGTGGTTCTTCAGTGAGTTCAAAGTCATCGACGATTGCTTGTCTAATGCTTATGTTGTTGGTTGCGATGATGGTTGCAACATCAGCAAGTATTCCTGGCATGCTTGGGTCTGCGGGGATGATTTCGATGATGCCCCATTTCATGGCTGGTGCGACTTCTTTGAGACGACACGTTGGTGCAAGGTTGGAAAAAATCTTGAGAAGCTTTGGTTCTTTTATGATTACGTCTCTGGTCGCAGTAACAGCGCGACGGTCGACATGGAATGCTCGTGCGATTTTTGAGTCAGCAAGTTCTATAGAGCCGCAGTAGAAATTGTTTTTTTGTATTTTTACTCCGTATTCAAGCATTTTTTGTGCGATTTTTTTTCGTTGAGGGTATGCATTGAAGTAGTGTTCAATTTGATTCCACATGGTATACATTAGTACATTGAGCGTATATAAATACTGTCCTTTTTTTTATTTTTACATCCTATGATGTATAAAAATATACATTGATGTACAAATTTAGAAAAATTTATATACTCGCCAAACAAATAATAACAACTATGAAGCAAACGAAAATCCTCCTTGATGAAAACGATATTCCAAAAAAATGGTACAACATCCAAGCAGATCTCAAAACACCCATGGACCCACCTCTCCATCCACAAACCAAACAACCCATCAGCCCAGATGATCTCAAAGCAATCTTTCCCATGGAACTTATCAAACAAGAAGTTAGCAGAGACCGATATATTTCCATTCCAGCTGAGGTCAGAGATATCTATCGTATCTGGAGACCATCCCCGCTCTACCGTGCACGACGGCTCGAAAAAGCACTAAAAACACCAGCAGAAATCTATTACAAATGGGAAGGTGTCAGCCCAGCAGGAAGCCATAAACCAAACTCTGCGGTCGCACAAGCATACTACAATAAAAAAGCAGGAATCGAACGCCTCGTCACGGAAACCGGAGCTGGGCAATGGGGTTCAGCACTTGCGTTTAGCACCCAGCTGTTCGGACTCCAATGTCGCGTCTATATGGTAAAATGCAGTTACGAACAAAAACCATACAGACGAATTCTCATGGAAACCTGGGGTGCTGAAGTCTTTCCTAGTCCAACCACGCTGACCAATGCTGGTAGGGAAATACTCAAAAAGGACCCTCAAACCTCAGGAAGTCTAGGGATCTCCATCAGTGAAGCCGTCGAGGATGCAGCAACCCATGAAAATACAAACTATGCTCTTGGATCTGTACTCAATCATGTGGTGTTACATCAGACTGTGATTGGTTTAGAGCTCAAGAAACAGTTCGAACTTATGGATAAATACCCGGATATCATTTGTGGATGTGTCGGCGGTGGAAGCAATTTTTCTGGGACAAGCTTCCCTTTCGTCTATGACAAAATCATAGGAAAAAAACCAGATTTGAAAATCGTTTCCGTTGAGTCTCTCGCCTGCCCTACCCTTACTGCGGGTGAATACCGATATGACTTCGGCGATTCTGTTGGTCTTACACCTCTTTTAAAAATGTACACCCTTGGTCATGATTTTATTCCCTCAGCCATACACGCAGGAGGATTACGATATCATGGTGATTCACCGTTGCTGTCTAAGATCACCAAAGAAGGATACATGGATGCACTCGCTTACAATCAGCAAGAGGTCTTTGAGGCAGCGATGTTATTTGCAAAAACAGAAGGGTTTATTGTGGCACCGGAATCCGCACATGCGGTACGAGCAGCAATTGATTTTGCAAAGATATGCAAGAAGAAAAATGAAAAGAAAATCATTGTATTTTCCAACAGTGGTCATGGACATTTTGATCTGGCTGCTTACGACGCGTACATGAACCATAAAATTATGAATGGTGTATATAAAAAACCCTTGGTAAAGACAGCCTAATCGTCTCTCTTTTTTTCCTATTTTCTACCTTTAAATATGTTACAACAATAGGTTTATGTACCACCATAGTTCTTAATAAAGGGTATTTGATATCCCCTTTTGACCTTAAGACATTGGTGGGGTAGGGCCTATGAAGGAATTAGACATTACTAAACTACGACACGGAACCGATCTTGTTAAAAAAGGATTTGCCAAGATGCAGAAAGGTGGAGTTATCATGGATGTCACCAATGCTGAACAGGCAAAAATAGCGGAGAAAAGTGGCGCAGTCGCAGTCATGGCTCTAGAAAGAGTCCCTGCGGATATCAGAGCGCATGGTGGTGTCGCACGTATGGCAGACCCTACCATCATAAAAGAGATCATTCACACAGTCAGTATTCCGGTCATGGCAAAAGCAAGGATCGGGCATTTCGTCGAAGCACAAGCCTTGGAGGCACTTGGTGTAGATATGATTGATGAATCAGAAGTCCTCACCCCTGCAGATCCTTTTTATCATATCGATAAACGTTTCTTTACCATTCCATTTGTCTGCGGATGTAGAAACTTAGGTGAAGCGACCAGGCGCATCTGGGAGGGTGCAGCAATGATTCGGACCAAAGGAGAAGCAGGCACTGGAAACATCATCGAGGCAATTCGACATCAACGAATGGTGACCAGTATGATCCAAGCATTAAAAACCATGCAAACCGTTCAGTTACAAAAAATAGCGGATGAATATTGTCAAAGCTATGTGACCTCGTTTAAAACCTTAACAAACCAGAACGTAGCAGAAAAGACTATTGTATTTGGTAATTCAGCATACCGTACTCTTAAGAAGGAGATGTATGAGATTCTAATAGAAACCAAAGAACTACAACGTCTCCCTGTTGTGAATTTTGCTGCGGGAGGGATTGCAACACCGGCGGATGCAGCAATTATGATGCAGCTAGGAAGCGATGGCGTATTTGTGGGATCAGGTATATTCAAATCAAAAAATCCTGAGAAGCGAGCAAAAGCAATCGTTGAAGCTGTTGCCCATTTTGATGAACCCGGGAAGATTGCAGAGGTAAGCAAGAATCTTGGTGATGCGATGCTGGGTATAGAAATAAGTACAATTCCAAAAGAGCAACTTCTCCAGGAACGAGGTTGGTAGCAATAGTCACAATTGGTGTGTTATCTCTTCAAGGAGCGGTTTCTGAGCATCTTACAAGCATGAACCGTGTTTTTAAAGAGGAACGACGAAGAGGGCAGACGGTATTAGTCCGACAACCACGTGATATTGATGCTTGTGATGCGTTGATTATCCCTGGTGGGGAGAGTACGACGATTTCTCGTATTTTGGTCAATTCAGGAATGCATGATGCCATCCATCAACGGATGGAACAGGAAAATCTTGCACTAATGGGAACATGTGCTGGTTGTATCATCCTTGCTAAAGAACTGATTGATACCAACGCTGATGTACGACTTTTGCATGCGATGGATATGCAGGTTGAACGGAACGCATTTGGTAGACAAAAAGAATCCTTCGAAAGATCAATAGCCATTAGAGGATTTACAACACCGTATAATGCCGTGTTTATCCGTGCGCCCATCATTACGAACATATGGGGCACCTGTCAAAAACTTGCAACCGTTGATGAAAAAATAGTCATGGCCAGGCAGGACAACTACCTGGCATTGTCGTTTCATCCTGAGCTTACTGATGATCTCAGGATTCATCAATATTTTTTAGAGATGCTGTAATTACGCTTTCATGATTGCAAGCAGGAAAATACCAAGAGCAATCAACGCTCCAACAACAGCACCGATTACCGCGATGATCCCGTTGATAATCGTCCCTGAAAAGTTTAAGAGATCCATAGGTTCTCCCATGAAACTTAACAGGTTTGCGCCCCAGAGGAAGATTACTCCAACCAAGAGTCCGATTATGACTAAAATTGCTCCAACAGCTCTGCTTTTACCGGACCCAAAATAGGCGGTAAAAATACCTGCGATTACACTTGCTATTGCAAACACCAGCGTCAACATGCTTAGAAAATATTGTACTAATCCTTCCATTTTTTTCACTCCTTAAAATTTCGTTCCCGTTAGCGTTTTTGTGTCTATTACTCCTTCGATAGTCCGTATTTTGTTTACCACAATATCTCCGAGACTTTCGAAGTCATCTGCTTCGATTTTTGCGATGAGATCATATTCTCCAAATAAGGGGTGGAGTTCAATAATCTGTGGCACTTTTGAAAGTTTGTTGTACACTTCATGCTCATGTGCGGGAGCGGCGCTTATTAGGACGAACCCAATTGCCATAAATTTTACCTTCCTCGCTCACCGTTATATTGTCTTTGGATATAAGGCTTACGTTATTTAATTGTTCTATTGTATCTGAAAAATAGGGATTTTACATTTTTCAGTTCCCTCAGTGTTGAAATACAAAAAAACAATATATCGTACGAGGAAGTCTGATAACGAATGCTCTTTGGTTTACCGCTCTTTTTCTTGGTACATTTGAATAAAATTCTTTATACTGCGGTCATAGGTACGTTCTATGGTATCAGGAAAAAAACATGCGGGCAGCTCATCTCTGCTTCTATGGTATCTGAGACATTCACAACATAGACCCTTTCTGCTGCATGGGTAACTACAGTTGCATATCATTTTATTTTGTTTGGCATTACAGTCAACCATAGTTACGACACTCCGGCCAATTTTTTAAATTCGTTTTCATCGATAATCACTAAGCCTAATTTTTTTGCTTTTTCGTATTTTGAGCCAGGATCTGTTCCTACGACAACATAATCGATATCTTTTCCTATCGCAGAGGAAACCATGCCTCCATTTTTTATTACAAGATCTGATGCATCAGGTCGAGACAAGGAGGCAAGACCTCCTGTGAACACAAACTTTTTTCCTAGTAAATGCCCCTCTTTTTTTGTTTGTTTTGTTCGTATCCCGATATCTTTTAACTTGTTTATCAGGTCGATATTTTCATCGGTAGCAAAGTATGTTGCAATAGCCTCTGCTGTTTTTTCACCGAGACCGTTTATCTTTGTCAATTCCTCTGCTGATTTTTTTGCTAGTTCATCAATGGACGAGTATTGTGATGCAAGCAGTTGAGAGGCAAACTTACCGACATGACGGATCCCCAATCCATAGATCAATCGCGCTAAACCCTGTTGTTTACTTTTTTCAATTGACGCAAGCAGATTCATCACTGATTTATCCTTAAAACCTTCCAAGAAGAGTAGATCTTCTTTCTTAAGACTGTATAAATCTGCGATGGTATCCACGAGACCTTTTTCGATAAGTTTATCAATGGTTTGTCCACCTAGGTGATCGATATCCATTGCGTCCCGTGATGCAAAATATTCGATGCGCCATTTCAACCGAGCTGGGCATTGTTTGTTTGGGCAACGGACAGCTACCTCATCTTCTGTTCTGGTGACCTCTGATCCGCAGACTGGGCATATTCTAGGGATTGCTTTTACTTTTTCATTTCCTTTTCTTTTTTCGCTAATACTTTTTATGACCTGGGGGATCACATCGCCACTGCGCTCCACTAAAACCATGTCACCAATCCGTATGTCTTTCCGTTTTAATTCATCAAAGTTATGTAACGTCGCTCGAGAAACAGTTACTCCGCCTACCTGAACTGGTTTGAGTATTGCTACCGGGGTCAGCGTACCAGTTCTGCCTACCTGTATCACGATATCGTTAAGTCTGGTGGTCGCTTGTTTTGCTGTAAACTTATATGCAATCGCCCATCGTGGGTGTTTGATTGTCGAACCAAGCTGTCGTTGTTGAGCAAACGAGTCTACCTTTAGAACAACTCCATCGATTTCATAATCCAATGTTTCCCGTTTTCTTTCAAGATCGGTGCAGAAGATGATTGCTTCTTCTATATTTTTTACTTTTTT
>CAZGIV010000080.1:8286-10350 GCA_964526175.1 uncultured Thermoplasmatales archaeon
GAATATGCGTTATCCAACGAAAGCATCGCGATTTTATGTTCCACGGTTTTGAATCCTTTAAGTGGCTCACCTCCAATCCGTTGTGTCGGGGAATCAGGCGTAATGAGACCGGGATATTCAGCTTCTAAGGCTTCGAGTTTTTTAAGAAGCATATCATACTCATAGTCAGAAATTATCGGATTGTTTTCGATATAGTATTTATGATTATGATAGTTGATTTCTTCACGAAGTTTTTTGATTTGTTTTTTTGCTTCGTTTTTGTTCATCGTTTCACATATCAAGTATTTGTTCAATATCCTTTAAAGGATAGGTATTAAGGATTTCTTTTTTCTCTAGCCATCCTCGTCGTGCGGTTGCAATCCCAAATCTCATAAAATCGAAATGATTAATGCTATGTGCATCGGTTCCTAGAACGAACTGTACACCATGGTCTTTCGCTAACTTTACATGGGTATCATCCAGGTCCAATCGATCAGGGAATGAATTAATCTCAAGCCGAGTATCAGTTTCTTTTGCTGTATCAATTATTTGTTCGATATCGACTTCGTATGCTTCGCGTTTCCCAATGAGCCGGCCGGTTGGATGCGCAACGAAATCCACATGTTCGTTGCCCATGCCTTTGATGATTCGTTTCGTCATCGTTTCTTTATCCATTTTAAACGCGGTATGAATCCCAATGTAGACAAAATCAAATTGTTTGAGGATTTTGTTGCTGTAATCAAGTGTTCCATCTGTTCTAATATCGCATTCTGTACCACAGAGTATTCGAATATCTGGGAATTTCTTGTTTACTTTTTTGATTTCTTCAAGTTTTTTCTGTATTCTTTCTTCACTAAGACCATGTGCGATCTTCAATGACTGTGAATGATCGGATATCCCGATGAACGAGTAATGATGTTGTTGCGCGGTATCTGCGATGGTTTCAATGGTGTCACTACCATCGCTCCATATTGAATGAACGTGGAAATCCCCGTTAATCTCATTGTATTTTACAAGATTCGGTAATTTTTTCTTTTTTGCTGCCTCGAATTCACCGCGGTTTTCCCGTAGTTCTGGTTCGATGTAAGGGAAACCGATTTTCTTATAGATCTCCTCCTCGGTTTTTCCTGCTATGTATTTTTCTGTGTTTTTGTCGAATAATCCATACTCGTTCAGTTTGTTTCCTTTTCTGATCGCAAAGCCGCGTAGGGTTACATTATGCTCCTTTGAGCCAGTGAAATATTGGAGCGCGGCGCCATAACTTTTTTCTTCGACGACACGAAGGTCTACTTGGAGATTATCGTTCAACAGTACACTTGATTTGGTTGTCCCTTTCGCCAGGACTCGTGCAACCTCAGGATAGTGTACGAAATATTCCATCACTATTACTGGATTTTTTGAGGATACAAGGATATCCACATCCCCGATTGTTTCTTTCATCCGACGCAGGCTTCCAGCGATGTTTATTTTCGTAATATGTGTACATCTTTTTAGATAGGTAAGATAGTTGGTTCCATCCTCATATGCGACATTGAGAAGGACCCGCCCGCTTGTTTTTTCACGGAGTTGAATCCCACGCAGTATATTTCGTTCGGTAATTTCCCCAAATCCCTCAAGTGTTCGTAACTTTCCTTTTTCTGCTGCTTCTCGCAGATCTTGGGTATTGGTGATTCCTAGATTTTTATATAATGCAGCGACCTTCCTAGGTCCAAGTCCAGGGATTCCGAGGAGGTCAATAAGACCGGTTGGGACTTCTTTTTTCAGTCGTTCAAGGTATTCCAGCTTCCCTGTTTGAACGAGTTCTGTAATCTTCTTGGCAAGCGCTTCACCAACTCCAGGAATCGATTCAAGGTTCCCTTGTCGTACCAGCTTTTCAATATCATCATCGAAGGCTTCGATAGTCTGCGCTGCAATCCGGTACGCGCGTGTCTTAAAAAAGATATCCCCTTTCAAGTCCAACAGATTCGCAATCATATACAAGGTATCTGCAACGAATTGATTCTTCATACGCTCTCAACATGTTTTATTGGAGGTAGATAACAACTTCGACCTCATCACCATCATGTAATCCGAGTTTTTCACGCA
>CAZGIV010000081.1:0-10330 GCA_964526175.1 uncultured Thermoplasmatales archaeon
CATCATTTGACATCTATGTCATTGTCTCAGAGCTTCAAGACTTAATCGGATGTTATGTAGAAAAAATCTATCAACTCTCTCGCGATGAACTCCTCCTACGAGTTCAACAGAAAACAGCGAAACAAAAAGAATCAATTTTCATACGAAACGGAGAACTCTTATGTCGTACTCAAAAATCGTTTGATACCCCTCAAAAACCATCGCTGTTTGCCATGACACTACGAAAATACCTACTGAATGGAAAGATTAGTGAGATTACCCAACATGAATTCGATCGCATCATAAAGATTAAAATTGGGAGAAAGGAAGGAGACTACACCTTAGTCTGCGAGCTTTTTTCAAAAGGAAATATTATCCTTCTCAACCCAGAGGGAAGAATCATCCGGCCACTCATCAAACAGGAATGGGCATCCCGTTTGATTAAAAGCGGTGAAATGTACATACCACCACCATCTCAAACAAATCCATTTCATATAACGCCGCAAGAATTTCAAGATCTTGTATCAAAAAGTTCAAAGGACCTCGTGCGAACCCTTGCCTCTTCTATGAACCTCAGCGGGATGTACGCCGAGGAGCTTTGTGTTCGTGCTGGTGTTGATAAAAATACAAAAACATCAAACGTAGATGAAGTAACTCTTAAAAAAATATACGATGAACTGCAAAATCTACTAGCTATGTTCCAAGAAAAAAAAATTCACCCTGTATTCGTGAAGAAAGATGGTACCATCATCGATATTCTGCCGTTCCCTTTTTTAAATTATACCGACGTGCACTATGAAACAACAGATAGTCTTTCCAAAGGTCTTGAATTATTTTTGCATGTTCGAAACGTACAAAAACCACAGGAAATCAAACATCAGAAAAATATCGAGAAACTTCATCGACAGCTATCACAACAACAAGAATTAATTGAAGGATTTAAAAAAAGTATTGCTCAGAATAAACTCGAAGCGGATCTCCTGTACGTGAATTTTCAATCATGCGAAAAAATCCTCCAAGAAATCACAGCGATACTAAGGCAAAAAGAAAAAAATGATGCTATCAATAAAATTCGTCACTATCCCATGGTGAAACTGTTTGACCCGACTGCCAACGAACTAGTTGTCTCTCTTAATGACGAGAAAGGAAACACCCTAGAAGTCGCACTCGATTTTCGAAAAAGCGTTTCTGAAAACGCAGAGCAGAAATATGGAGAAAGTAAAAAAATCCAGGAAAAATTGAAAGGAGCGCAAGAGGCAATCGAACAAACAAAATATAAGCTTACCACAACGAAGGATATCGACATTGTAGAAAAGAAAAAGGAGATCAGCCATGAGAAACAATGGTGGTTTGAGCGATTCCGCTGGTTTGTCTCAACAGAGGGAAACCTCATCGTTGCAGGAAGGGATGCTTCAAGTAACGACATCGTGGTGAAGAAATACCTATCAGATGGTGATCGATATGCCCATGCTGACATCCATGGCGCCCCCAGCTGTGTTATAAAAAGCAAGGGTATTAATGATGAAAAAATCCCTATTTCTGAAAAAACACTTGAGGAGGCATGCCTGTTCGCTGCATCATATTCGCGTGCATGGAACCAATTTGGTGAAGCCTCCGCGTATTGGGTACTCCCAGAGCAGGTCAGCAAAACACCGGAAAGTGGCGAGTTCATCCCAAAAGGTGCATTTATCATCCGAGGAAAACGTAATTATTGTCGATGTAAACTTGAGATTGCTGTTGGTCTTATCCCTCTTGGAGATGGAGAAAAACTCATGGGTGGCCCCGTCGTAGCTGTTGCTACACGAGCGGCTAAGAAATACGCTATTCTTATCCCCGGTGTGACGAAAAAAAGCGTAGTTGCACAAAAACTCGCGAAATCGTTTCAAGTCTCAACTGAAATAGTAGAAAAAGCACTTCCACCAGGGAATTGTACCATCTTAAAAACCATTGGATTTGAATTACAATAGGTGAATGACTGTGAAGGTTATCTTTAAAGACCCGAAGACCGGCGAAATCAAACTCGTACCTGAAAACCTTGATGATATCTGGCATCTCCATAACATCATTGAGGAGGGAGATTTGGTACGCGCGGTGACATTTCGTACCTCAGAAGGTGAAAAAGCAGATAAGCTTCGAGCCAAGAAAGCTGAGAAGAAAAAAATGAAACTTGGTATCCGTGTTGAAAAAGTAACCTTTCATGAGTTCTCAAACAGGCTTCGCATACAAGGGATTATCGAGGAAGGCCCGCAGGATCTCGGTTCCTATCACACGTTTAATGTTGATGCAGAGGAGATGCAACCGCTCTCGATTTTAAAAGAACGATGGAAAACCCACCAGCTCCAACGGATTGATGAAGCGGTACAACAGCGTACCCAACCTATGCTGGTGTTTGTCTGCCTTGATGATGATTCTGCTACAGTGGCTCTCCTGTACCAGAGTGGTGTACAACTTGTTGCGGAGATTGACGCACATCGATCCGGCAAAATGTACGAAAGCAAAGAGACAACCCAGGAATATTACGGTGAAATTTTTTCTTTAATAAAAACAGTAAAAAAACCTGATTCTCCTCTTGTTGTCATTGGCCCGGGGTTTACAAGAGAGCATTTAATGAAAGCAGGAAAGGAAAAAGAACCTTTGCTTTTTAAGGATTGTATTACCCATGCGACCGCAAACGCAGGGATACACGGCGTTCATGAAGCACTCAAGGTTGGTATCGTCGAACAAATCACCAAAGAAAACCGGGTTTCAAAAGAAACCCAGGCGATTGAGAAAGTTTTTGAGGAAATCAAAAAAGACGGACTGGTCACCTATGGAACACATGAAGTAGAAGATGCACTATCAAGGGGTGCTGCAGAAAAACTTCTGTTATCAGACGTGTTGGTACGAAGTAAAAACGGGGAACATTTACTTGATCTCGCACGGAAAACAAACTGTGAGTTCATGATTATTAACACGATGCATGAAGCTGGGAAAAAATTCGAAGGAATCGGTGGTGTAGCAACACTGCTTCGATTCAAATACTAATCCTGAATTCTAGATACATTCGAATCTTTATCTAATAGACTATCCATTTCGTTCGCTATAAAAGAAACTGATGAATCTCTTTCTTTAACTATGGTGTTTCTTTTTCTAAAAAAATTAAACGAATCGCCCGCACCCGGTGTTAATAATCATGGAGATGTAAGGTGGTTCTTCTTGATTCGTCCAAATGTCATCTGGTGGTGGGCTGGAGTCTCCGCCGGTGTTCTTGTTTGTATCCATTTTGAGAATCCCATCATAGTATTGATAGGTGATTTTTAAATTAAAGTCATTTCCTTTATCACGTATTTTTTTCAATAAGCGGATTTCCCCGATTTTTACACTAATATTGATGTTAATGTTTTTATCAGTCCACGAGTCATCGTAATAGGGTTTGCTTTTAAGTTTAGCTTGTGCGTCTTTTTCATTGTCTGCTTTAATTGGTACATCTGGAGGAATTATTCCATTAACGATCGTGTGCGTGATGGTACCTTTTCCTGTAATTGGCGCACTGGTGTTCATTTCTGTAAAGGTATAAAGCCCATCAGGCATGGTTACTTCTAAGGTCAAGCTGTCTAACCCCATTCGTTTTAATAAGGTCATACGATCATCAGTCCAACTAAGGTTAAATGTGACACACCTCACATTCCCTTCAGGTATCATAACGGTCGTCTCATACTGGGATTTTTTTCCTACGAAATCAGACAGTGTATTTAAAGAACCATTACGCACTGTCCAGTTGACATCATAGTTCAGCTCATTCATTATTGTTGAAGGAAGACTACTTTGGGGCGTTGGTGATTGGTACATCGCAACACCAACACCTGCGATGACAAGGATAACTACTGCAACAATGAGGATGATTTTATCATTCTTTTTTAAAGATACCATTGAATCACCTGTATACTTCTTATCTCTTTGTAGCTAATGCAATCTATAATGATAAGTATGCTTCCTCCTTTATTAAATTTTTCCTCAATATATATATTTAAGTAGGTTTTAATCTACCTGGAGTAAAAAACAAGTTACCCGATACGAACAGGAATGATGGCCCCACATCGAGAACATTTTCCGTTAGCTAACCCTTTAACGTCTGCAGAGAAACCATATCGAGTAATCAGCAGGTTATTACAGGAGGGACAGTAGGTGTTATCGTAATCACCATGAGCGATATTCCCAAGATACACAAACTGAAGACCAGTTTCTTTCGCAATAGCATGATTCGAGAGAAGCGTACTGGAGGGGGTTGCTTTGACATCTGTCATTCTATAATCTGGATGGAACCGGGAGAAATGCACAGGAGTGTCTGTTCCAAGTTTTTCTGCAACCCATTGACAAAACTTTTTTATTTCAGAACCATCATCATTAAAACCAGGGATCACCAAATAGGTTACTTCAACATGTATCCCGAGTTTTTTCGCATGCTCACAAGTCTGAAGCACCGGTGCTAATCTCGCTTTACAGACGGTCCGATAAAACTCATCATGAAACGCTTTGATGTCAATATTCATAGCATCAAGATATGGAGCAATCTCTCTGAGAGGTTGTTCTTCGATATATCCGTTGGTGACATATACGGTATAGAGACCTGTGTTCTTCAGTAATCTTGCTGCCTCTATCGTATACTCATGCCAAATCGTCGGCTCGTTATAGGTCCAGGCGACACCCCTACAGTTTTGATCTTTGGCAATCGTACTGAGATTCTCTGCAGGGATATCTCGCAACGATAGTTCCTCAGGACGCGCCATCGAAATATGATAGTTCTGACAATGGTCACATCTAAAGGTACACCCAACCGAACCTAAAGAGAGAACAAGAGACCCTGGGTAGAAATGATACAATGGTTTTTTCTCGATTGGATCAACAGCTATCGAAGAGCATGCTTGATAAATAAGGCTAAACAATTTCCCATGTTCATTTTTCCTCACACCGCATATCCCGCGTTTTTCAGGAGCGATGATGCAATGATGAGGACAGAGGAAACATTGCACAGTCTCATTTTTGGTTGGTTTCCAAAACATTGCCTCTTTTTTCATTGCAAAATTTTCAATGAAAGAGGCTTTATTAATGTTTTTATAGAACGAGTTCTCCCCGATTCCGCAGGAGACCACGATGTGGATATTCATCGTTTATCTGCGGTTGCATGATTTTAAAATCCTGGTATTTTTCATCAGTACGAAGCATCGTACGAGCATAATAGAATGCTTCTTCAACAGATACTTTCCCATCTTGGAACATTTTTAGTTTTCGGAGAACTCCCCGGTCAAATAATCCAGGTCGGTACCCATCTGCATTCCCGGAGGAAAGCCCTTCGAACCATAACAGTGAGAATACCGGGCCTTGGATCGTGCTTGCGTACCCGGAACGGAATTTACTGGTCCCTGAAATCACGATTCGTCCATTTTTTGGTATTCCTGATCGCATCAAAAAGGAGGTACGGATGTTGAAAATGGTTCGGTCTGCAAACCCACCTGCGTAACACGCGTCAACAATGATAGCAACATTCTTAGATTCCAAAGGAGCAAGGATACCTCCGAGTTCCTTATCGGTGATCGTGTCATCCCAGAGGAATATTTCACTACTCTGAAGTATCTTTCCTCCGGTAAGTGTTTGATTTGCATTCCCAGACCCATGGTTGAAAATCCAGAGAAACACCTCACTATCAGGGTATTTATTTGACTCATTAATGAGATATTGAAAGGAGGCAATAACGTTCTTCTTTGTCGCACTCCCATATGAAATGTCATAGTCATGGATTCTCTCCTGCAATGTTTTTACTTTCGCGCCATATCCGTTGTCACTGCGGATCCACCCGTCATCAAAAAGAATCATGATATTGGATGTCGGAAACTGGCTGTTTTCAATAAAATACCCTGCGATATCCTCCGCAAGATACAGACCGCCATTGCCTAATTTCGTGGCATTGTCTTTTGGGAAGTTCGCAGCGGCGATAAACAATGCAAATTTGTGAGAGCCTACGTCCGATGTTGGATTATGGACCGTCACCGTGATTGTCTGAATCTCTGAATAGTCTTTCCCATTATAGGAACGTACGTTGATTTTATATTGTCCATTTTGTAAAGAATACGTGGTCCAGTCGTAACTCCAGAGTGATGTCCCTGTTGCAGTCGCCCAGTTGTTCTCATTGATTTGTACTTGGACGCTACTGACGTTCGCATCATTATCAGGTCCACTTGCGATCCCACTAATCATCACCAATCGGGACACGGATGCTCCGTTGGAAGGATACGTGATCATCACGGTTGGTTTCTCATTTATGGGACGAAAAGTAAAATTCTGGCCAAAAAATCCAAAAAAGTTACCGACGACTAAAACGAAGACGACAATAAGAGCAAGAGCGATAATCCACTTATATTTCATTTTACTCAGTACAATATGTTTCGCGTTACCCCTTTAAAACCTTTGTTGAACAGGCCTTACCTGATTTTCTTACTAAAAATGATGCTTCTTGAAATGCTCATATCCTTTGTTTTCCAAGATCCTTTTATCCTTACCATCAATCAGAACGATATCCTTTTTCTGTGTAACGGTCCCTATTGCAGTAAGATTACACCCCTGCTTGTTTAGTGTTTTTTTTGCTTTCTCAAAGTCCCCTAGCGGTATCGTTACAAGGAGCTCATAATCACCACCAAAATGCAAACCGATAGAGTATGGATCATTCCGATGATTTTTATCAAAAACCTCCCGTAATCCTGAAGCGAGCGGAAGGGCATTTTTTTGAATCTCAAATCCAACAGCATTTAATTCCTGCAATTGATACAGCGATGCTGATAAACCATCAGATAAATCCATTGATGACGTCACGGACTGCTGCTGTGCAAGTAACCGGCCTTCCATTAATCGTGGCAGGGGTTCTAACAAGCCTTTGGAAAGTTTTTTTTGCAGTCTCTGAAACTTCAATGCATAATATCCAGCACCTGCTTTTCCCAACGTACCAGTGACCGCAACGATATCACCAGGATGTGCCCCAATCCGTGATATAAATTCGTTTTTTTTCACGATGCCAAACGCAGTCCCACATAACGTAACCTCAGCGGTTTCTTTCGTATCACCCCCGACAATCGTCGTACCAAAACCAACCGCACAGGCATCCGCTCCTTTCGTAAGGTCTTTAAGGAATATCACTGATGTTTTTTTCGGAAGCCCAAACGAACAGACAACACCAAGTGGAATTCCCCCCTTTGCCGCGATATCGGAAAGATTCATAGCGACCAAAAACCATCCCATTTGATACGATGTCATCTGCTCTGGAATATGGGTCCGCTGAACCATCATATCGGTGGTGACTAACAAATACTCCTTTCCTCTATCGATTACAGCACAATCATCACCGATACCACGGTGATTTACTCCCTTAGTAAGAATCGCTGCTATCAGTCGAATCGCTGCCCGTTCCCCGAGATCCGCTAATCTCTTCACAACCATGACAACCCAACCAGCATAAAAAAGTTTATCACAGCCAGCGAGTTTCGCAATACAGGGAAAACAGAGGCGATACTTCTTGAAGAAAATGACCTACAAAAACAGCGGTGTTGACATCGAAGAAAAAGAAGAGGCAATCAAACAGCTTCTTTCAAGCATTGTCACAAAACGAAAAAGCACTATCGGAAGACCAATGGGGGGACATTACGCAGGACTTATTGAGTTTGGCGACTATGCTCTCGTCCTCTGTACCGATGGTGTCGGAACCAAAGTCAGGGTAGCCGAAGCATTGAAGAAATATGATACAATCGGTATTGACTGCATCGCGATGAACGTCAACGACGCTTTATGTGTCGGTGCGGAACCACTCGCGTTTGTCGATTATCTTGCTATGGAGGACCCTGACCCAAAGATTACCAAAGAGATAGGCAAAGGACTTGAGAAAGGTGCGAAACTTTCGAATATCTCAATTGTCGGTGGGGAGACTGCAGACCTCCCGGAACTCATCAATGGCTTTGACCTCGCAGGAACCTGCCTTGCATATGTGAAGAAAAACCGTATCATTCTTGGAGATGAAATTCACCCTGGCGACGCTATCATAGGGCTAAGCAGCAGTGGGATCCACTCCAATGGATATACGCTGGCCAGAAGAGTTGTTGAAGAAGCTGAATTCTCTTACAAAGACGAGTTTCCTGATGGGTTGTACCCAAGGAAAACCATCGGGGAAATCATGCTGACACCAACCAGGATTTATGTAAAAGAAATTATCCAGTTGTTCAAGAAAGTAAACGTACATGGCCTTTCTCATATCACAGGGAGTGGACTGTGGAACATCCCTCGATTAAAAGAGAAAGTTAAATACGTCATCGAAGACCCCTTAGAGCCTCAACCGATTTTCACCTTCCTAAAGGATTATGGAAATATCGATAACTATGAGATGTATCAGATCTTTAACATGGGCATGGGGTTTGCTGTTGTTGTCGCCAATGAAGACGTCGAGGAAACCATCAAAATTCTTCAGAACTATTCTGATGCTACCGTCAAATTAGTTGGAACTGTAAAAAAAGGAACAGGCGTAGAAGTACCACACCTAAAGTTACATTATCATTAAAAACCTACTTTGTTGGGTCCTATGAAAATTGGAACTGTTGAGATACCGAATCGTTTTGTGCTTGCACCCCTGGCTGGCATTAGCTGTACTGCATTTCGCATGCTCTGTAAAGAAAACGGGGCAGGGTTAATCTACACCCAGATGATCGATGCAGACGTCATCAGTAAAAAAACGACAAAAGAAGTAAAACAATTCCTCAACATCCAAGAGATGGAACGACCAGTGACCGTTCAACTCATTGGCAGCGAAAAAAACGTTCTGGTCAAAGCGGTTCAGGCGGTTGAAGAATTCGCTGACATCATCGATCTCAACGTCGGGTGCATCGAAGAAGATTACCTGCAGAAAGGATGCGGAGCATCTCTTTTAAAAGAACTTACAAAACTAGAAAGCATCGTAAGAGCAATGGTAGAAGCAACCGCTAAACCAGTGACGGTAAAGATTCGTATCGGGTGGGACAACCAGCACATCAACGGTGTTACTGTCGGCCAGCTGGTGGAAAATGCTGGCGCCCTCGCACTCTGTGTTCATGGTCGGACTGCAGACCAAGGATACGCAGGGAAAGTCAACTGGACCATCATGAAACAAATCAAAGAAAAACTCTCTATTCCTATTATCGCAAACGGTGATGTACTTAGCTATACAGACGGACTGGCATTCCTACAAAAAACCGGTTGTACCCTGGTCATGATCGGCAGAGAAGCACAGCACTGCCCCTGGGTATTTGATGAAAAACCAGTCGAAATCAAAGAGCAAATCCTCCGATTCATTGAATTATATGACCATTACGAAAACAGACAATCAGCTGTTGAGGTAGCAGATCATGTGTTTTGGATGCTGCGGGATTTCAAAACATCTGAAGATACAAAAAAGGTGCATCTGATCAAAACAATACCACGGATCAAACGATATGTGAACCGTTTAGTACAAGAACAATAAATACAGCACCCCAATGATGATCAATTGATGGAGTAGATAGATGATCAACGAATGTCTACCAAGGAGACAGATACCGCGGATGATACCAAACGATGAATAATCCTGCAGTGGAAACATTCGTTTATTGTTTTGATACAAACGATTCCCGAGAAAAACCCCTAGCAGCACAACACCAAACCAGGGGAGCAAGGGAAAATAATCAAGGGTGTAGAACTGAGTCGGAGTAAGCCCAAGCCACAGCAACCAAGGGAAATCAACGGCAACAGTAGCTCGGAGGTATATACCAAATATGATACAAAGAATACTAAGAATAAAAGGCAGGTTCCGAAACCGAAGTAGCGGGTACGCCAAGAGAATTGAAAGACCAATACAATGCAAGACACCAAATAAAATGAATCCATTGTGAGGATAGACCCAAGTAACCAGTGTGATAATCAACCCGAATCCAAAAATACTAACTCCTCGTTTAAGAAATTTTAATTGTACTTGTTGTTTTGTCAAAATTTTTTGTGCACGGGAATAACTAATTGTAAGAGAAATACCGACCAGTAACAAAAAGAGGGTCCCAATAGGATACAGGAACAACAGCACAGGAAGAGCGGAGAGGTCTGTTGAATAAATCTCGAAGAATGTCAGATCAAAAAGAAAGTGATATCCAACCATGAGAATGATCGCGATACCGCGTAGAAAATCGATTTCCCAGAACCGCTCTTTGAACGTTGTTTTCACAACATGAAAGGAAAAGACATGGTTTTATAAATCTGGTGTTTTGAAGAAAAAAAAAAGAGAGTAGCGGGGAATGGATTTGAACCATTGGTCTACGGGTTATGGGCCCGTCGGGAT
>CAZGIV010000082.1:0-10284 GCA_964526175.1 uncultured Thermoplasmatales archaeon
TATATGCAACATTTATCTTACGGTCGATACAGATTCTTCCGGAGGAACATGTTTTTTATAGTATGATGTCTTATTTTTTTCCCTTAAAACAAGATAATTTTTAATTATATATTATTTTCTTTTATATGAATCATTATCATCATTTTCAACAATAAAAACGTGAAGGGGAAAGAACTTGAAAAATAGATTATCTTAAGGGCAAAGATCGACAATCGATAATAAACAAGATTACGACCGTATCATCGTTAACAACATCTTGAACCTTTTTACCGCTTCTAACGCATGTGGTTCGTTGGCTGGCATCATCACCATCTCGCTCTTCTTTGCATGAAAAGACGTCCCTGAGATTGTAATCTTTGCCTCACCGTCAAGAATTTGGACTAACGCATCATACGGAGCAGTATGCTCACTTAAACTCTGTCCCTCATCAAAAGCGAAAAGTGTTACGGTTCCCGACTTTTTATTCAGTACCATTCGACTCACCACAGAATCTTTTTGATACTGTATCAAATCAACCAACGGCACTGCCTGTGCTACTAATTTTTCTATGTCTGTTTGTTCTGTATTTTTCTTCATTTTTTCCCTTAAAATTATCAGTGGATGATAGAAGATTTTTGTTTAAATATCTTGTTAACTTACTTAAGTGGCCCTAACTTGGTTTTTCAAAATACGTTAAATCAATATTTCCCCAGTCATCATAATCTCTTTTACCATGAGAACCATCAGAGTAATCCAAAAGAGAATACGTGTACCGATAATTCATAATACTTCTATAATTTCTCCATAGGTACCAACCAATTTTAAACGGACTATTCGTCATTCTATTATCACACCCAAAAGGTTCTCCAAACCGTATTCCAAAATTATGTCCTATCTCATGTATTATTAATGACGCGATGATATACGCTGTCGTTCTAAAGGGTAGCTTTGATTTCTTTTCAACAAGAGTATTTGCTAACACAAAGCTATCTGTACCAGGATTATAACCCCAATACGGGGCGACATCTCCGCTAAAGGCAAACCCTTTCGGGGTTTGATCATGAACAAAGACAACATAATGAAACACACTACGTCTCCAATCATTTGAATTATTATGCAAAAAATAGGTGTTCCAAATGTCGAGTACCTCCTCAAATTGACTCTCAGAGTCATAGGGTATTATTTCTCCTCCATTCAGTTCACCGATATCAAAATGAAAAACAATGTTTCGCCTATGAAAAGGGTTTTTAACAAGTTCTAAGGCATCATTTGATACATATCTTACGTCTCCGTTAGATTCCTGCATGTAATCGATTTCAAGAAAAACATCTTTTCTAAATGGATCAGAACCAAAATTATAGGTGAGGAATTCTTCAATATTGTTTAAACTATCCATATCTGAATCCATATTCGTATGATCCGCCCACACCAATGGATTAAAACCAAATCGGTGTTCCCATTCAATTGGTATCCCATCGAAATCAACATCTTGCCCAGAATCATCAATGGTCGGGTCGGTACCATAGACATTAGTTTCTATCCAATACGGGAGTCCATCGTTATCAAAATCATTTTGATAAATATTAAACAACAGTTCGCAATCATTTTCGTTTTTGTAAATACTCCCATCTGCACACCCACAGACTCTCCCATAACCGGTGACATCACCTACATTATTGTTATCTCCACTCCATTTACCAATGCTTATATCATAGTGTAAATGAACGTCTAGGCCTGAGCCATTATTATTAGGATATTTACTGATATCACATAGTGTGTTTGTATCTCCATCATTTTCCGAGAGATGTATAACTACATCCACTGATCTATTATCATCGGGAACATCTGCAGTAACGCTATAACAATTATACAGATAGCTCGTATCGTTCCAAACTGGGCTTATAAACTCAGCATCATTAATAAATACTGTAATAAAAAAATCAGGATCGGAAAGAAGATCTATTTTATCTAACGCCCTAATGGCTAAGATATCAACAGTAATAGTAATATCATCTAATGGATCATAATCATCTACGTTAAGTTGTCGAGGTTCTGTAAGAATAGATAGCGGTGAAGATGCTGCTGAAACAGACGTCAAAAAGCATACCAGCATACTACAAGAAATGATAATACATATGTTTTTCAGGTTAACCCCCGGAGTATTGTAACAAAAAAAGTTTATATAATTTTCATTACAAATAAATCAATTATCTTTTTAAAGAAGAAACGAACAGACCAGAATCAAAAAGTTTATATGGACAGAAACAAACCTGATGTATTGGATATAATGAAAGCAGGGAAATTATATATCATTACCTTTACGGTTCTATCTTTGAGTTTTCTTTTTTTCCTATCATTAGCGTACTTCGGTATCGATATCCCCCTACTATTCCTTATGTATGTTCTTTTCTTCGAGACAACCGTAATCTTCATTTTAACGGCAGTCATTGCAAGGCGAAATCGCTCTTTTTAGTGATAAAGAGATACATCTTATAAAAATAATAACGATCTATTCACGTAAACCCGTAGGGGTTTCTACAGACATGTTTTTAAAGAAGGAGAGGTTTTAACAATGCAATTGAGGAAGGAAAGACTATGTTGAAATGTCCACAATGTGGGAAATTATTTAAAAACAAAGAGGAATTAAAAGAACATAATGCTGAAACGCATACAAAAAAAATACCTCATATTGGGAGAACCAGAAATATTGTATAAATTCCTTCAAAGACATAAAAAAATGAGCTTCCAAGGATATGGTTTTTACGAAGAATAAACCATACACCACCACATACTTATTTGAATGTATTTTTTATTTTTCTTAGATTTAGAAGTAATAAGACAACCAGTATGATTAAAATGATTAGCAAAATCATTGATGTGCTACAAAGATAATAGAATGGATTATCTTCCGGAACCTGACTGTATACGAATATTGTTTGAAAATTATACACTATTAAATAAAGAGTAGCAATAATTAAACACAATAACATTGTCCATACCAGCAGCTCCCTTCGTTCCATAGGATAATGTATCTTGTTTCTTTATATTAACAATACTGAAGGTTATCAATAATTGAAATATAAAAAATCAAGTGGTATTTGTTTAGCTGACCCCTCTTTTTCTTGACCGAAAAATCCTTGCAGCCCTTTTCAGATACATCCTTGGATGGATGGGCTGCAGGATCTGCCTGATGAAGTCAGGCAGTACATACGAAAACTCGAAGAGGAAAACCACTTCCTCAAAGACACTCTTCTTCAGTTAAAACAACAAATGCAACAACTTCAAGAACGAGTAACCTACCTGGAACGAAAATTGAAAGCTTACGAAAACCCTCATACGCCATCATCACTGCAACGATTCAAGAATCACACCGGCGGGGCCAACCCGCAGGGAAAACGAGGTGCCCCGCCCGGGCACCACGGTGCCACACGCCCACAACAAGAACCGGACGAAATCATCCCCGTCACCATGGGCACATGTCCTCAGTGCGGCTCCTACCTTGGAGCCGCAACTCAAATAGAATCTCGGGTCATCGAAGACCTCCCACCACCACAAAAAATCCGCGTCACCCGCTACGACCTCCACCACTACCACTGCCCCGGGTGCGGCACTCACATCACCGCGATGCACCCGGACTGCCCACACACTGGTAACTTCGGCGTGCGCCTCATGACCCAGATCACCCTTATGAAATATCGGCAACGATGCGTTCTGCGACGCATCGAAGAAAGTCTCTGGAATCAACATCAGTTTCCAATCACCCCAAAAGGCATCCACGACATCCTCCTCCGAGTCGGGGACGCCCTCGTCCCCGAATACCAACGACAACAATATGAGGTCAGACACGCACCATACCGATACACCGATGAGACCAGCAGCTCGGTCATGGGAGAGAACCACTGGCTATGGCTCTCCCGATCAGACACCAACACCGTCAGCCTCCTGATCCATCCCTCTCGGGGCCGCCAGGCGCTCAACCAGCTTCTCGGCGAAGAAATCACCGGCGTGGATGTCAACGATGGCTGGAGCAGCTACCGCAACCTGCCTGAAACCCAGCGCTGCTGGGTACATCTCCTCCGAGAGGTCGACGCAGGCACTGACCTCTCAGACCACGAACAACAATTCTCAGAGGAGATACATCGACGCTTCGATGCATTGAAAGCGTTCATCGGCAAAGATCCGCCGATGACCCAGTGCATCAGACAAAAGACGCGCTGGGACAAGGAGCTTGCCACGCTCACCGACAGGTACTACGAAATCCCTGAAACGCGCACGAAGGCGCAGTACCTCAAAAACGGACTGGGCAACTGGTATACCTGCCTGCTGCATCCCGGGATGCAGCCGACCAACAACCTCGCCGAACAAGCCATCCGAGAACACGTGATCCAACGGAAGATCATCGGCTGCTTCCGCTCCGAGCGGGGGGCGGAGAACTATTCGCATATCGCGTCGGTGCTTGCAACCTGGCGGTTGCAAGGAAAAAACGTGTCGGAAAAGTTAGAAAATCTGCTCAGGCAAGAGCTGTGTCTCTCCCAGAGCTAAACAAATACATCAAGTGATTATTTATTCATCAGGATTGGAGTAATGTCTACCAAAGTCATCTTTTTGTTTTTGCGTGTTATGAACAATCTTAGCTTTAGGATCATCAAATTCGTTGCCACAATCATGACATCTATATTTTGGTGCCTTTCTTTTTCTAACGGTGATCTTAGTACTTTCACATTTTGGACAAACAGCAACAAAATCCTTAGCCATCTGAATGAATTTATTATGAGATCGTTCAACAAATTCATTTTCTTCTTTTATCAAATCTCATTCACCGATTTTGGTATTTTCTCCATCCTTATAAAGAAATCTGTATGGCAGGTTATTCGTAATTGATGCACGGTGTACGAACATTCTGCAGGCGCTAAGGATATGTTTTTAATAGTGTAACTCCTATGAATTTGTAATAATAGATGTAAAAATTAAAATAAAATAAGTGATTGATATGAAGAAAGGACACGTTGAAAAAAAGCACAAAAAAGATTTCAGCCGTATTATCGCAGCGGTTGATGGATCAAGTTATGCAACAAAAGCGATGAAGAAAGCGATATCTCTAGCGAAATTAAACGGAGTCGAAGTCGTAGCACTCTACGTTGTAGATACCCCTCGTTTAACCAAAACAATCCCCTATGACGATGTATCAGTCCCCTGGGAAGCAATTTTAACAAAACAAGGAAAAAAAATCCTTGATGATGTAGAAAAAATGGGAAAACAAGCAGGAGTAAAAGTAATTAAAAAACTCGTCGAAGGAATCCCTGAAGAGGCTATTATCAAGGAGGCAAAAAAAGATGATATTATCGTAATAGGCTGTAAAGGGATGACCGGACTTGACCGCATCTTACTAGGAAACGTCTGCGAAAAAGTATCCCATCATGCCTCATCACCAGTCTTGATTATTCGATAAATGAATATAGGTAAAACCTAGCAATGTCGAAAGAGGACAACCTCTAAAAAAAAGTCAAGACTACATCCTTTCTCCCTTTTTAAAAAGTGAACAACTAATGAACGCTCCTTTGATACGAGTCTTTACGTTGATCATTTTTTCATATTGCTCCTAAAAAAGGATAGGAAACAGATGTCAACATATACCCTCTTACTTAAAACATGCTCTATACGTGCATACATTGGCAAACCAAACACCAACAGAAACTATTAAATACAGGCTTAACCTCATATTTCTCTGAGGAAAACCTATGAAGAAAAAAATACTTATCGGTAGTTTTGGAGCCGTTCTCTTGCTCATACTCACCTCGTATACCTCAGTTATTGGGTTTCAAACCACGACACATAATGACCCATCATTACAATCATCCCCACTCTTTGTAGTACAAACACTTCGATCAACGAACCAAAAAACAAGCATGTTGCAAACCAGCTATTTACATAAAGGATACCATGAAAACCTCTTCCTGCCCACACAAAACATCAATCAGGATTCAATTTCCAAGGCACTTCAATTTTTTACGTCACATCCCGCGGTCTTCAAAGAATTACTCAGTAAACTCCAGAAATCACCCTACTATAACACCATCATGAAAACTCTAGAAATCAAAACACCAAACATTATACCATATCTGCGTTCCATGCAAAACAATCCATCCCTTTTCGTAGAACAACTACACAGCTTACAATCACTAACCCCGGCTGATGATACCGCTCAACCACTTGGGCTAAGCACCTCCAATCCCCTTGGTTGTTTCATCGTCGCCGTATTCGCATTACTTCCTGTAACAATCGTGATAACATTACTCGCTCTCCTCTTCACCCTCCGAGTGTTAACCTGCATGAATGTCAACGACTGCGCAAACACCATTGCAAATAGCATCTGGCAAAGCCTCCTCCAGGGACTCACACAACAATAATATAACAGCAAATCAAACACACGAAAGAATATATTCCAAAAAACCCTCCATTGATTATCTTTTCATCTCTTTATAGGTCAATGAATGCTGTTCCCCTGCTGATCCCCAATTCTCCATCTGGGTTTCATGAATAAGGATAGTCACCGCCTGAGCAGGTATCCCTAATTCAGTAAATACTTTCGTAATATTCTTTATTAATACAGGTTTTCTTTCTTGTGGTATCGGCCATGTTTCAATAGTGACAATCGGCATGGTATTTCACCTCAAAAAGCATAATTTTCATCGACTATATATACAATTGGTTTCTGCCATGAGCTTAAATAATTAAATAAAAAATGAAAGAGAAAAGAAATCAGTCTTAAAAAAGAAAAAAATTAGAGAAAATCCCTCAGCTTTGTTTTCTCTGGATTCAAGATATATTGTTTTTTAATAAACATCAGTGTTTGAATAATTGTTATCTTCTCGATCACACCAAGGTGTACAGTAATCAATGAATTAGAAAACTTTTTTGCTTGTCTAATATCCTGAGCGGTAATCGTAATAACCCAGTCGTACTCACCATGGGTATACAAACTACTTTCAATAGTGATACCTAATTCTGAAATCAGGTCTTCCAATTCCCTTGAAATGATTATATCAACAGTCTTTTCTTCAAGTTTTTTTGTACTTCTTTTCACCAACAACATGAAATGCAAAAGATCGATCTTCTTTTCATCAAAAATTGCGGTATATCCCCAAATGATGTGCTTTTCTTCTAAGTTTTTAACAATCCTCCATACCTTTTGTCTTGAGAAACCACAGAGTTTTGCGATTGCATCAATATTATTATTTGAGTTTTTCACCAGTTCAGAAAGAACCTTTTTTTCATCAAGGTCCATCTGTTCTCTACTACTTTTTGACATACTTCATCTCCGAAACTATTATTTTAAAACGGCGCCCTCCTTAATAACATATCCACTCACATCTGGTATACCATAATTACATTTAAAAACCCTAACAAAGATAGTAAATCTACGGAGGAATAGGTTTTCATGCGAAAACGTATAATAAAAAAGGCCTTTGTTTATGGACTTCTCCTATTATTTTTTACAGCAAATGTCACATCTGCTCTCAATGTAAACCCAGCAAATAGTCCGCAACCAATACCTCGTGGTAATTGGTTCTATGTAGGTGGTATGGGGCCAGGAAATTATACCAGGATTCAAGACGCTATCGATAACGCTAGTGATGGAGATTCTATCAAAGTGTACCCGGGAATCTATTATGAGAATCAAATCATCATCAACAAAGCACTACAGATCCACGGAGCTGAATGGGCCACCACGATCATCGATGGGAGCGATGCACTCCTAGCCAGTGTTGGTTTAGTACGGATCATATCAAACGGTGATGTAACCTTTCAAGGATTCACGGTACGAAACGCAGGGGGACCATCTGGCTATGGTAGTGGTGATAATAAAGAAAACATGTGAATCATCGTCTATACGAATACCCCTGATATAACCTATATAATCTCATCGAATAAGATTATCGGAACACAGAATCCCAATGATGATTATGATTGGGGGTTTTATGCAATCAGCGGTGGAGTAGAAAATATCATATTTACCCATAACATTGTCACTCAAACCGGTTGTAATAATATCGTAATTGAGAAAACGACGGGATCGACCGATATCAGCTTTAACACCCTTGATGCAGGATGCTGGGGAATCGACCCGATCTACTTCATGACATACGGGAGGGTAGATATAACCACCCTACAGACCATACGAAACAATACCATTGATGTTGGAACTGGTATTAATCCAGGCGGATCATCAAATAATAAAGTAACCGCCATCGGTTTCTCAAGTGCATATCTAGGGTGCACAGGGGTTCCCGATACTGGAAAATATTCACAGATTTGTATCACGGGGAACATCATCAACAACGTAAAAGAATGGAGGCGGGCAATCGCTTTAGATAATTTCGCATGGGGTGATGGTGCAGAAGGAGAGATAGCCAATACTCTCATCAAAAATAACATTATCAATGCTGTCTCAACAACACCAACGAGTTTTGGGATTCGCCTCTCAGGTCTCGTCACTAACACTAGCATCCTGGAGAATCAAATCACGAATTGTGACATGAGCTTCTGGGGGCGAACCGGGTACTATGGAAGTAGCACGGCTTATCCTGTTGCGACCCGGATAAATTATAATGATTTTGAGCAGAACGGCCAAGGATTTGTATGGGAAGGAATATCGGTTCTCAATGCTGAATACAACTGGTGGGGAGATCCTTCAGGCCCCCGACACTCAGGCAATCCTGGTGGCACGGGAGATAATATCAGCGGGAATGTTGATTATTCACCATGGCTTCTCTACTATGAGCCAGATACCTCGCTTCCCATCGTCCATATCACCTATCCGGTAAAAGGACGTTTAAACATCAATATTCTTGGTACCTATGTGAACAGAAGATTCTTTACCACCTTGCTAATCGGGAAGATCCCTGTAATTGCTAATGCATCTGATAATCAATCCGGTATTCAGAAAGTAGAGTTTTACGTCGATGACGACCTTAAAGAAACAGTGACAACTGTGCCATATAGTTGGACCTGGTCAGATCGAGGAAACTTTTTCCCTTACATTCTCAGGGTCGACGCCTACGATAACGCTGGGAATAAAAATTCAGATGAATTAAAGTTATGGAAGATATTCTAAACCTCTTACAAAAAGACAATGGCACATAAAAAAAAATAACAAGTATTTATCTATAAAATAGGTCATTATTTCTCTGACATTAGTTCTCCGATAACATGTTGAAATAAGAGGATTAAATCATCATTATCTAATGTATCTTTACCTTCTTGCTTCAAATCCCATCTGCATTTTTCTTCTGTTTCATCATATTCAAAATAGACAATGGCCTTTCCTTTTAGCATTTTCATGCCCCCAAATTCAGTAAACAAATACAGAAATCATATTAAAAGCCTCCTGTCAATTTTTACTAGTGATTTTCAAGATGAAAACCGTGAAAAAAGACGCGGAAAATGAAATAATCATACATACTTTCATAAAAAATCATGACTTGGGAACGAATACCCTAAACGATACTATTAATAATAGGTTAAGGATTATATTAAGAAACAATAGGGGGATAATAGAATTGAATAATAAAACTAATAGAAAAACAATCATATACGCATGTATATTAGCTGGTGTTCTCCTTGCGACAACCTGTTCTACCATACTTATGGCAACCTCATCAAGCTCAAACGAGGATGAGATTGCACAATATATCCTTCAACAACTACCGATAGACGACAACCAGGACATATTAAGTTACCTCTGGGGACCGGTCTCTGAAGGTGACAAAATCCTGGCGACAAAAGAACCTATCCTAACTGCCCCATGCCCAGGGTATGTGTTATACATCGATCTTTATCCTAGGGCAAACATGTTCCACCCGGTCCAATACGTGTTTCTTAAAGAGCCAACAAAGGAACTCCTTGTATTTAATGCACAAAGTCCTCCCCTTAACTTTCAGGATTATCATGTGATTGAAACACCCTTTTCTTCTTTCTTCTATTCTGTAGAAAACCGAAGAGCTCCGATTCCAAACAAAACAGCACCGGAAATCGGCACAAACGGACGAGACAACCGTTGGGTTGTCCTTATGAATGGGGGCTATGACCAATATAACAATCATGTTCGATACTGGAATGACCTTTCTAATATCTACACCACCTTAAATGCTGTCTACGGGATACCTGATGAGAATATCATTGTGCTTTGTTCTGATGGATTAAACCCAGCTCCTGACCAATCCAATGGTCTGAATTCAAACCCTGATTTAGATGGCGATGGTGATGATGACATCATGTATTCATGTGTTCTCTCAAACGTTGATA
>CAZGIV010000083.1:0-10168 GCA_964526175.1 uncultured Thermoplasmatales archaeon
GCTGGACTTCCAGCGCTAAAACCGGCGTTGGCACGGCCCTCAGCAACAAGAGCCATGTCTGGTTCACACTGAGCCATGGAATCTTCAACGAAATATATTACCCCCGTATTGACCAGGCCTGTGTCCGCGACATGGAGTTGATAGTCACGGACGGTTCGGATTTTTTTTCCGAGGAGAAACGAGATGCCGACTCCAAAATTCACTGGCTGGCCGACGGTGTTCCGGCTTTCCGGCTGGTCAACACCTGCCGTGATAACCGCTACCGTATCGAAAAGCAGATTGTAGCCGATCCGCATCGGGACACAGTGTTACAACAGGTCCATTTTATCGCGCAGCAAGGCGCCCGTTCCAGTTATCACCTCTATGTCCTGCTCTCACCGCACTTGGGGAACCAAGGCCATGGCAATACCGCCTGGGTAGACGAATTTGAAGGCACGTTGATGCTGTTTGCGCAGCGGAAAGGTATCTCATTAGCGCTGGCTTGTTCTGTTCCGTGGTCGAAGCGGTCTGCCGGCTACGTCGGTTCGTCTGATGGTTGGCAGGATTTAAAGATGCACAAACAGATGACTTGGGAATACATACGGGCTGAGAACGGTAACGTGGCCCTGACTGCCGAGATTGATCTTTTCAAATCGCAGGGAGACTTCTTAATAGCGCTTGGTTTTGGCAAGGATCCAAAAGAAGCAGCCCGGAATGCTCTTGCCACCCTTCACGACGGTTTTGACAAGGTAAAGCATGACTATATCGCCGGTTGGCAGGAATGGATGAAGACGCATGCATCGCTGAAGAAGAATGGACTCAGTCCAGGCGATCTTTCCCGGATCAGCCTCGCCGTCCTGCGTACCCATGAATCCAAGACAGCGCCCGGTGGTCTCATCGCCAGCCTCTCCATCCCGTGGGGATTCAGCATGGGTGACAATGATCTGGGCGGTTACCATCTCATCTGGCCGCGTGACTTGGTAGAAGCGGCAGGCGGCTTACTGGCTGCCGGTGGGCACGAGGACATACGCCGTGTGCTCTTTTATTTGCAGGCAACTCAGCAGTCGGATGGGCATTGGTCTCAGAACATGTGGTTGGACGGTTCACCTTATTGGGACGGGATCCAAATGGACGAGACAGCTTTGCCTATTCTCCTGGTGGAACAGGCCCATCGCGAAAAAGCATTGACCGAGGCTGATGTGGCCCAGTTTTGGCCGATGGTGCGGAAAGCCGTGGGCTACTTGGTCCGCAACGGTCCGGTGAGCCCGCAGGATCGCTGGGAGGAAGATCCCGGCTATTCACCATTCACGGTCGGGGCAGAAATCGCTGCGCTCCTGGCGGCGGCGGATCTGGCCGATTTGAATCATGAAGCAACCATTGCAACCTACCTCCGTGAGATCGCTGATGTCTGGAATACGTCCATCGAACGCTGGATGTACGTTTCTGATACGGACTGGTGTCGGAAGTTCAACGTTGAAGGGTATTACATTCGAATCGCCCCTCCAATTGAGACGGGAAAACACGTGCCGCGTTTGCAGAAGAATGTGCATGTACGGAACGTTTCTGCCGCCGAGGACACCCGTCTCGCTAGTCATCTAGTGAGTCCCGATGCCCTGGCCCTGGTGCGTTTTGGCTTGCGCGCTGCCGATGACCCACGTATTCGCAACACGGTAAAAGTCATAGACGCTTTGCTCAAGGTGGATACACCTTCTGGTCCTACCTGGCATCGCTACAACGGCGATGGCTATGGCGAGCATGAGGATGGTACGCCTTTTGATGGAACTGGAATTGGCCGTGGGTGGCCACTGCTCACTGGCGAGCGGGCCCACTTTGAACTGGCGGCAGGTCGGGTTGAAAACGCAAAACGACTCCTGGCCGCATTGGAATCCTTTGCCAACGAAGGAGGCTTGATCTCGGAGCAAGTGTGGGACGCGCCTGATATACCAGAACGGGAACTTCATTTTGGTCGGCCTTCCGGTTCGGCCATGCCGCTCGTGTGGGCGCACGCAGAATACCTCAAGCTGCAACGATCACTGCGTGACGGACGGGTCTTCGATTCGCCGCCACAGACCGTGCAACGGTATCTAACCGAGAAAACCGTATCCCCACGCATGGTGTGGCGGTTTAACCACAAAATTCGCTCGATGCCCGCTGGTAAAATACTACGTATCGAGACGATCGCCCCTGCCATCATTCACTGGAGTGCCGATGATTGGAATACAGCCCAGGACGTAACCGCACACGATGTGGGATTAGGGATTCACATCGCGGATTTAACGACCAAGGCGCTTCCCGAAGGAAAACAGGTAAAATTCACGTTCTACTGGTCAGATACTGGTCATTGGGAAGGTACGGATTTCATCGTTCGCGTCGGCTCTTTGCGACGGAATGACCCCGCCTATGCTGAAAGGAGTGAGATTGATGAAGAATAAGGAGAAGGCAGAAGAGAAACGTTTTATCTACATCGCTGTGGGAGTCGCGGCTCTCGGTGGCCTGCTCTTCGGCTATGATACAGGCGTTATCTCGGGGGCTATCCTGTTCATTAAAGGGCAATTTTCTCTATCGACCACAATGGAGGAGGTCGTCGTCAGTGCCGTTTTAATTGGCGCCGTTATTGGTGCTGCTATTGGAGGTGCTCTGACTGACCGCTTCGGACGCCGCAGACTGATAATACTGGCAGGGATACTCTTTACCGTCAGCACCATCGGTACGGCTCTGGCACAAACGGTTACTTGGTTGATTGCCGGCAGGATCGTTGTCGGAATCGCTATCGGCATTGCTTCATTTATCTCTCCACTGTACATTGCCGAACTGGTACCGGCAAAAATCCGTGGTTCACTGGTAGCAGTCAACATGCTTGCGATTACCACAGGCATCGTTGTTGCTTACGGGGTGGACTATGCACTGTCCGGTATCCAGGCATGGCGATATATGTTCGCCGTGGCGGTCATACCATCTATCATCCTGGCTGTTGCAATGTGGCGATTACCCGATAGCCCACGCTGGTTGGTCAGCAGGTCAAAGATGGAACAGGCGAAGCAGGTTTTACAACGTGTCCGAACTGAATCAGACGTAAACCCGGAAATCAAGGACATCCAGCAAAGTCTAGCAATGCAGAAAGGCAGCGGGATGACCGAACTATTCCAACGTTCACTGAGGATGCCTTTGATTGTCGGCGTAGGGCTGGCTATATTTCAGCAAATAACCGGCATTAACACGGTCATCTATTACGCCCCGACTATTTTCGAGTTCGCCGGCTTTAAGACCGCAGGGTCTGCGATACTGGCAGGAGCAGGGTTGGGACTATTGATGCTTTGCATGCACGTGATAGCCATCTACCTGATGGATCGCGTCGGAAGAAGGCCGTTGTTATTAATCGGAGTTGCCGGTCAGATTATTGGCATGGCGATCTTAGGTGCTGCCTTCCAATTCCAGCAGTTATCAGGTTTCATCGGTTATATAGCCATTGGCGGCCTGGCGATATATGTCGCTTGTTTCGCTTTTGGACTCGGACCGGTCTTCTGGCTGATGATTTCCGAGATATATCCCTTAAAGGTCCGCGGTGCTGCCATGAGTGTGGCGACAATTGCCAACTGGGGATCAAACCTCGCGATAGCCGTGACATTCCTGACCCTGATCGGGGTTCTGGGGCACGCGAATACTTTCTGGTTATACGGCGCAATAGCAGTCGCCGCCTGGGTCTTCTTTTACCGACTGGTGCCAGAAACAAAGGGGAAAAGTCTTGAACAGATTGAAGCGCACTGGCGAGCGGGAAAGCATCCCCATGAAATGGGTAAGAAATAGTGGCAAACCATTTAAAATCGGAAAAACTCCTCAAATGATAATAGAAACAATACATCTGTTAACAAATACGAGTCTGAGTTTTTCTACCAATCGACTGGATTTAGTAAGGGATTTATACCGTGAGTTTTGGGAGAAAACACTAAAAACGGATTTTTCTTTCGATTTTTAAATGTTTTTCAACTATTTCTTATATGTTTTTATAGTATGTTTTAATAGCATCAGGATGTTGAATTACGTACATTGAAAAAGATGATTGATATGAAGAAAGGACATGTTAAAAAAAACCATCATGAAGATTTCAACCGTATTATCGCACCTGTTGATGGATCAAGTTATGCAACAAAAGCAGTGAAGAAAGCTATTTCCCTGGCTAAATTAAACGGAGTTGAAATTGTAGCACTCTACGTTGTAGATACTCCTCGTTTAACCCAAACGATTCCCTATGATAATGATGTGTCAACCCCATGGGAATCAATTTTGACAAAACAAGGAAAAGAAGTCCTCAACGATGTAGAAAAAATGGGGAAAGCCGCAGGAGTAACCGTAATTAAAAAACTCGTTGAAGGACTCCCTGAAAAGGTTATCATCAATGAGGGGAAAAAAGATGATCTCATTGTGATGGGCTGTAAAGGTTTGACAGGACTAGATCTCGTATTGATGGGGAGTGTCTGTGAGAAAGTATCCCATCATGCCAAAGCACCAGTGCTGATTGTTCGATAAATGAACATATATGGTGAATGAACATTGAACTGAAAAAAGAACGGGAGACGCGAAAATTATATCCGAAATGTTATGTGATATCTGTAAGACGAGACCTGCAACAGCAGAAGTTACCGTGTTAGACAATGGACGGAAAAAAGTCTTGCATGTCTGCGCGCAGGATTTGCGAAAACTCCAACAGCAGTCTGCTTCACCCTTCGACCGAATGTTCGGTGGCAGCTTGTTTGATAATTTTTTCCAAGACCGTGACGAGTTTGGAGATTTTTCCTCAGTGCAGGAATATCCCTCACCTCGTCATCGTGAAGCAGTGGACATTGACCAGTACCTCTCCGCGCACACCAAGGATTTGCTTCAAGAAGCAGCTCAGACCGCTTTGAAGTTCAAACGTGACGAAGTGGATACGGAACACCTGCTCTATGCAATATCCAATAGCGAGGTTGTCAAAGAAATTTTTAAGCAGTTCAAAGTCAACCCGGACGATATACAAAACTATATTGAAGCAAACACGCCAAAAGGTGTGCGGGAAGTCAAGAAAGACGAAACTGCCCAGCTATACATTTCACCAAGAATCAAAAACGTGTTCGAGCTAGCGTTCCAAGCAGCTCAAGAGCTCGGTCACAGCTATGTTGGCCCAGAACATCTACTTGTCGGACTTGTTGAAGAAGAAGATGGTATGGCAGGGGACCTTCTCCGCAAGTACGGTTTATCGCCAGAAACAGTCAGGCAAAAAATCATCAAAGTTGTCGGCAAAGGAGCCCAAGAAGGACGCGTAGAAACGCAAAGTTTGACACCTCAATTAGACAAATACTCAAGGGATTTGACAAAACTTGCCCGAGAAGGAAGACTCGACCCAGTCATTGGACGCGCCGATGAAATCGAGACAACAATTGAAATTTTGGCACGTAGAACAAAAAACAATCCAGTATTAATTGGTGAGCCTGGCGTTGGTAAGACTGCAATTGTCGAAGGACTTGCTCAGAGAATACTTCATGAAGAAGTTCCTGAAGTGCTTCAGGGTAAGCGATTAATCGAACTGAATATTAATTCGTTGGTCGCTGGTTCGAAGTACCGTGGGGAATTTGAAGAAAGAATTAAAAAAGTTATAGATGAAGTCATAGCCCAGAAAGGCGACCTGATTTTATTCGTAGATGAACTACACACGATTATGAAAGCTGGCGGGACAGGTGAGGAAGGCGGTTTAGATGTTTCCCAAGTTATTAAGCCGCACTTAGCCCGTGGTGAATTGCATTTGATTGGAGCAACAACTCTGAATGAATATCAGAAATACGTCGAAAAAGATGCGGCTCTTGAACGACGGTTCCAGCCAGTTTTCATCTCTGAGCCTACGGTGTCACAAACCATCGAGATCCTACGAGGTCTCCGCGACCGTTATGAAGCTCATCACAAAGTAAAAATCACAGATGAAGCAATAGTCGCCGCTGTAGAGTTATCAGACAGGTACGTTACGAACCGTTTCTTGCCAGACAAAGCCATAGACCTTATTGATCAAGCGGCTGCACGGGTCAGAATCGGCATTACCTCGCGTCCACCAGAAGTTACTGAATTGGACAAAAAGATTCACGCATTGAAACGGGAGCGTGAATCGGCTTCTTTGCGCAAGAAATTTGAAGATGCAAAGAAGTTAGAAGCAAGCATTGAAAAGCTAGAGAAACAGCGTTCTGAGACTGAAAATAAATGGCGTAAACAGAAAGGTGTCACTACTTCCGAAGTCAAGCGGGTGCACATTGCTGAAATTGTCTCCAAAGTCACAGGCATTCCAGTGACAGACTTAACTCAAGAGGAAAAAGAAAAGCTGCTTAAGATGAAAGAAAGACTGCATGAACGAATTATTGGCCAAGAAGAGGCGGTGACAGCGGTATCTGATGCTATTTTTCGAAGCCGAGCAGGACTTACTGAAGGTAAACGCCCCATCGCGGTGTTCTTATTCATCGGCCCAACGGGTGTAGGCAAAACCGAACTTGCCAAAGCATTAGCGTGGGTAGTGTTTGGCGACGAAAATGCAGTTGTTAGAATTGACATGTCTGAGTATATGGAACGCCACACAGTCAGCCGGCTAATTGGCGCTCCACCTGGATATATCGGTTATGAGGAAGGTGGTCAGCTAACAGAAATAGTCCGGAGAAGGCCCTATTCCGTTGTTTTGCTGGATGAAATCGAGAAGGCACATCCTGATGTCCATAACATTTTGTTGCAGGTATTTGATGACGGACGCTTAACAGACGGAAAAGGACGAGTTGTCGACTTTACCAACACCATCATAATTGCGACAAGCAACATAGGTTCTGATATTATTCAAGACAATATGACTGCTGCAAAACCCAAAACATATGATGAGCTTAAAGAAGCGTTAATGGGCGTGCTTCATCAACAGTTTAGGCCAGAATTCTTGAACCGCATAGATGAAATAATCTTGTTCCATGCCTTAACAAAGCAGCAGATTAAACTTATTATCAAGCAACTGCAACTTGAACGGGTAAAACGAACGGCTTTAGGACAAGGGATCAAGTTGAAATTTACCGACGCAGTATTAGATAGACTTACAGATGTTGGTTTTGTCCCTAAATTTGGCGCTCGCGAATTGAAACGTAAGATTCAAACAGAAATAGGGACGCCGCTTGCCAGAGAAATTTTGTCCGGAAGAATTGCTGCGGGTGATGTGGTATTGGTTGGCTTTGATAAGTCAAGCGGCAAAGTGACATTTGTTAAACAGTAAGTTCGAATAGGGTTTCTGCATTTGACAACCATGAAGTCTAGGCCCAAGCGTTCTAACGCAGATATTAAACACTAAGAAAGTATATTGTCACCTCTGGTTGAAGAAACACAGAATGAAGAAAGAAAAAATATTAATGTAAGAGTAGGAAACGAGAGAAAGAAATAAGGGGAATTAAACATGGTAAATGTTGATGAAATAGACAGGACAGATGAACAAATTAAAAGATTAAAAGATACGATTCAAAAAGCACTTGATAAGCTACCAGATGTCAATGCTTCCGGTTGGAGTAATGTTAATGATAAAACAGAAATGAAACAATTAATCGAAGAACTCAATGACGCACTCAATGGAAAATTACCCACGGACAAAACCGGGGAACTGTATTGGTGGTTGATTGGGAAAAGTAGTCTGTTAGCACAAAACTTCGGCATTGAGGAATATGACTAAAGATTACGAAATATTTATGATTCTGTCTGAAAAACAACAAATATGTCGACAAATATGAACCCGAATCTCACTCCCCGTTAATAAAAATCTTAAATAGAAACTACAAATTACAGTAAACAAACTGTGGTTTTTCTGATAGGGAGCATTGAACTATTAGCGTATAATCCCGACGGGAGCATAATTTTATTTTTTTACAGGAGGAAACAGAGCATGTGATGAAAAATTGATTTGAACACTAGTTTACTGCTAAACTCAATTATTTTCTGGTTTTATTAAAAGTTATTTTTTCTTTTTAACAATTTTATTTTTTTCTGTATCGATTAACTTTTTGATCAATTCTTTATCTGCGTTCTCCATTTCTTTCCTGTTTTGTTTCTGAAGTCTCCAATGCAAACGATGTTCTTCTTGTGTATACATGTAGACAAGGCAACCAACAGTAATCCATGCTAAAAGAAGTAAAAACCCAGGCATTGCATCAGGGAGTCTAAGTATGAAGATAAAAAAAAGTGAAGACGTGATAAGCCCTACTAAAGCGATGACGGGAAGTATTTTTATTTTGAATTTTGCTTTTTCGTAAATCTCAGGGTGTTTATAGCGAAGTATTAATGCGGTAATTGATATGGTGATAAAAACGAGCAGCACTGCCATGTTAATCATCATTACTGCTTCTATAAATGCCTTCGCAATGAGAATAATAGCAATTGCCATTATCCCATTTATTAAAAGAGTCCATTTCGGAACGTTATTTTTATTTAACTCTGTTAATTTTTCTGGGACAATTCTATCTCTCGCCCAAGCGTAAGTTAAACGAGAAGTGGAAAGAATCGTCGGATTAATATCTGAAATAATCGCAATTGATCCTGCAAACGCGACAAAAACAGCAACAGCAAAGGGTAAGAAACTTGCTGCAACCTCTGCCACAGAACCCTGAGCGAAATCATACGATGAATAAAAAGAAGGAGACATAGATCCATAGATGATAATGGCGACAAGAATATACACTATAGCGATCATAAAAATAGAGATAATGATGCCACGCGGTAATGTCTTTTTAGCATCTTTTACTTCATCTCCCACATCAGTGATAGCACTAAAGCCAATATAGCTAAAGAAAATCAAACTACTGGCCTGAACAATAAGAGATAAATCAGGGTTAAAAGAAGCAGTAAGGTTACCAAAGGTTACATGTGGTAAACCAAACAGTATCAGAGAAATAATACCAGCCATTAGCAACACGAACATGATGGTTTGGATACGTCCATATAGTTTAACACCCAGATAGTTTACCAATAAAAACACAATTACTAACACAATAGCAATAGCTTGGATATACGATGAAATAAAAACAGAAACATTTTCCATATGAATGATGTTAAAAAAATGATTAAGAATTGCGATATCACCAACGGACATCGCAGCAATCACGGCAATCATTGCAAACCAACGGGCCCAGGTGACAATAAAACCAATGAACGGATCGACAATTCGGCTGATAAAAATATATTCACCACCAGAGGAAGGAAGAGCAGACGATAACACTGCATAACACAACGCAATAAAAAGAGCGGGAACCGCTGCAATCATATAGGAAAAAATAACTGATGAACCAATAGGAATTTTATCCTGTATCTGAATCGTAGTGAGAAATAAACCACCACCTATAACCGATGTTACAACAGTTGCGACGACTTCCTTTATACCCAGTTCCCGTCTAAGTTCCATTTATTTTTCCTTCTTATTCATGATAGAGGACTTGTGATGATGAAATGATGATGAAATAGCGACCAAGACTATCTTTGATGTATTAAATCCTGAAGACTTGGTAATTCTTTCTTTTCTTTTACTTGTTCAATCATTTTCGAAATTGTTGCGATATTTTTCTTGTAATGCTGGCGAATATAAATTGATTCATATATCGTTCCGACAAAGAAGACAAATACCGCGAGAATAAAACTAAAAAGAGAAATAATATTTGAATAAAAAAGGGTGAAAAATAAAACAAGGAAACCTACAAAAAATGCATAGGTATTAGAAATTGAAGTGGCGAGTCGTTCATGTGCGTGTTCCGAGAAAATATGGATTTTTGTTAGTTCAACATTCACATCAAAAAGCATGGAGGGTTTCTTATCTCTTTTATCCATTATCAATCAATCCGATAGTCTTGAATGTTCTATGTAAATATAAAAATTATGTACTAAGAGATTTAATTTTATTGTCCATTTACCAGTCAAACTTGGCTGTTTATTTCTTACATTTTTTTACTGGTAAATTCGAGTTCCCATCCCGACGGGAGCATTGAACCTCGATCTATCATGCCCCCATCGTGGATTTCCTACCAACTCTTCACTTCTCACGTCTATGAACCTTCTTGGAGGGACTTTTTATAGGGAAAACCCGTGTCAATGCTTTCCATCTCGTATTTTTATTGATTCCAAACATTTAAATGAATCTGCCTGATATTATAACAGTTATCAGAAGATTAAG
>CAZGIV010000084.1:0-6681 GCA_964526175.1 uncultured Thermoplasmatales archaeon
CACTTAAAGAGGTTAAAAAAGAATTTATCAAATTAATTCATGAGTTTTTACTTGGTGATTTTGGTTTTAAGGAAAAACACATGGATCTTTATTTCAGCGGAGGACGAGGGTATCATTGTCACATAAAAGATCCTGCGATTCTCGATTTGGATAGCAACGAACGACGAGAGATCGTTGATTATATCACGGGACGTGACCTGCAGGATTCATTAATCTATCATGAGCAAGCGACGGGGCGAAAAAGCTATGGAAGCCACTCATTTGCTAGTGGGAAAAGTTTGAAGATGCCAACACCTGATGAAGATGGATGGAAAGGCAGGATTAGCCGAGGAATTATTGACCTTGTCAATGAAATTAAAAAAAGCCCCGATCCAGAAAAAAAATTAGAGGAATATGGAGTTAGTACCCGTGATGCAGAACGTCTCGTCTTGGAACTTTCCGAGGAGCGAATGAAACGAATTAAAGATGGGTTACTTGATCAGTCAAAGACTATTCGTAGGTTCTTTCTGAATAGCGCTTTACGAAAAACCGCTGTCTCGCTGAGCGCAGGGGAGACCGATGAACCAGTTACGTGTGATGTGAAACGTCTGATTCGATTGCCGTCATCGTTACATGGAAAGACCGGGTTAAAGGTTGTAAAAATCGCTGTTGATGAATTAAATAACTTTGATCCCCTCAGAGACGCGGTTGTATTACCTGATGACCCTGTGCAAATCAGCGTACATCAAGATATAACAATTGATATGAAAAATCAGAATTATCACTTATGTGAAGGACCACAAGAGGTCCCAACCCATCTTGCCGTCTTTCTCATTGGGCGAAAAGAAGCAGTTATTCAATGACTTATCTACCTTGTAAAATAAATGCTACTTTTTTAAACGAATCTTATGCTTTCCAGGTTGAAGGGAGCTGCTGTGTTCATGTTCAGTCGTTTATGAATAGTGGATGAGAGATCAACGCATTTTGATTCCTCACCATGACCAAATATGACACGTTCAGGACGCGGTGACATGTTATTAATGAAACCAACGAGTTGTCTGCGGTCGCTATGCCCAGAAAAACCATCACACGTCTCCACATTCATCTCAACAGGGAGACTAACGATATTACCCCCTCCGACATTCATTGGAACTTCCCTTGCACCTCGTTGAATCCTGCGGCCAATGGTACCTTCAGCCTGATATCCGACGAACACCAGGGTGTTTTTACTATCGCCAGCCCAGTGTTTAAAGTACTCCATGACAGGGCCACCATTCATCATACCACTGGTAGCAAGCACCACACAAGGGTCTTTCTCGCCAAGAATTTTCTCCCGCATCTCGCCGCTATCGACACGTTTGAAGATCTCAGAAAGCAACGGGTTATCACCCTGTTGGAAAATCTGAGTCCTGAGCTTGTTGTTGAGATACTCCGGGTAAGCAGTATGGATAGCAGTAGCCTCCCAGATCATTCCATCAAGATACACAGGGATTTCTGGGATTTCTTTCATTTTCACCAGGTTCTCTAAGACAATCATGACCTCCTGGCTTCTTCCAACAGCAAAAACAGGCACAAGCACCTTTCCTTTTTTCTTCATTGAAGTACGAATGATGTCCTTTAATCGATCTGTAGCCTCTTTTCGACTTGGCTGGAAGTCGTCATGACCTCCGTACGTTGATTCAATGACAAGAGTCTCAGCTCGCGGGAAATGATTTACCGCAGGGTTAAACAACCACGTACGCTCAAATTTAATATCACCAGAGAACGCAATGTTGTATAATCCATCACCAATATGGAAATGACAAATTGATGAACCCAAGATATGACCAGCGTTATGAAAGGTGAGTCTAATATCAGGAGTGATATCGGTGGTATCCCCATAGCCCATGACAATGCAATGTTTAATGACATTGCGAATATTCTCAGAAGAGTACGGGACCTTTTTAGCATCTGAAGCGGCGACTTTTATGTAATCCATCTGGAGTAACGTCATAAGGTCTCTTGTTGGCGGGGTGCAATAGATAGGGCCCTCATATCCGTATTTGAATAAAATCGGCACCAATCCACAGTGATCGAGATGGGCGTGCGTGATGACGACTGCGTCAATTTTCTCCAAGGGCAGCACTTCAGGCATATGAATATATGGTGATCCGTTATTCTCAGAAGATACATCAATACCACAGTCGATTAACACTTTGCTATCCTGAGTATGCAACATGGCACAGGATCGACCAACCTCACGGAACCCCCCAAGGGCAACCATCCTGATATATTTCTCCCCTGTTGAAGCACCACGATGGATCTTCCGGCCGATTTTTCGCAAAATATCTTTTCGTTCATCACTCATGGATCGGAGGTACCCACGTATCTCCTGTACGGTTTTTGACTGAATCGGTGGTGCTCGGACGATGCTGGGTGCCCAGTTGATCTTTTTTCGGATCTCATTCAACAGTTGGCCTTCTCGCCCAATTGCAGCACCAGGCTTTAATGCTTCAATTGTGACCTCACCGACATCAGGTTGAAAATAAATATTTGTTATTTCTGCATCTTTTGGGATAATCTGACGTATTTTCTTTTCTGCAATATCAATATCAGTAAGAACTGTCGGATCAGGACGAACCACGATACGCTTCTGAAGACTCTTTGCCATATTCTTAACTAGATCCTTATTATTGGCAAATTTATCAGGTGTCTTGGTGTAAATAACCAGAAGCGCCCCTTCGAATTCAACCTCAGAGATGTCAACACTTGCAGGTATTGAACCTCGTATCTTGCCTCTAATTTCTGCTAAAACATCATCAACGGTCATTTTTTACCTTTTTTAAAGCTTGTAAAACGAACTGTGTACGTTTATTCATCTGATTATCTTTCACTGAGAATACTTATTTTACTTCCCCATTTTCTGTAAACGTTTTTTAATTTCATCCTCAGGTATCATTTTAAATTCTTTATCTGTAATCACTGCTACATCAGCTCCATTTCCTGAAGCTGAGTCACGTCCCATCGCAGCAGTAATCGCTCGTAACGCAAGATCGATACCTTCATTTACGGTCATATCGTCTTTGAACGAGTCCTCAAGTACACCGAACGCATACGGTGATCCAGAGCCACCAGCGGTATATTTATCAGGGATGGAGCCACCGGCTGCATCTAATGAATAGACATGTCCTCCTGCAGAATCCCACCCGCCAAGAATCAATTGGACATAATATGGATAGAATTTTCGGGAGTTCAAGATATTGGACATGAGTGTTGCAGCACTTTGTACTGACATTTCCACATCCCTTTTTAGACTATATAATTTTGTTTCTGCACTCAGATATCGAGAAAGGACCTGAAGATCACCAACGAGTCCTGCGGTCGCTAGGGCAAGATGATCATCGATTTGATATAGTTTTTTTGTAGCTTTATGAGCAATGAGTGTGCCCATAGTCGCCCTTCGTTCTGTCGCAATGACGACACCGTCTTTACATACCATACCAAGAATTGTGGTACCAGTTTTTTTTAATTCTTCTGTCATAAATTGCTCTCCAGTAAACACCAGAAAAATACTGGGTAACGAATCTCATATCTTTTATATATACTTTTTGGAAAGATGATATGAGGAGATTCACAAAATACAATCTCCTCCATTACGGTTATAGTATTGATAATTGTTTTCCTAGCTTTTCGAATTTATCAAGAGCGACGTCTAAATCCTTCCTCGTAAGGCCTGCGTTCATCATCGTTCGGATCCGGGCTTTATCTCGTGCGACCATTGGGAACACAATCGGGAGTGCAAATACCCCTTCATCGAATAATCGATTACTTAACTCTTTTGCTTTTCCAGAATCTCCAACAATAACTGGAGTAATTGGTGTTTCACTATCACCTGTATCAAATCCTAGGGATTTTAATTCTTTTTTGAAATATGTTGTGTTATCCCACAGTCGTTTCACGTGTTCAGGTTCGGTTTCAAGCACATCGATTGCGGCAAGCTGAGCACCAGAAACCGCGGGTGGATGCGAACCACTCAGCAACCAGGTCCGCGATTTATTATATGCGAAGTTCACCAGGTCTTGACTCCCAGCAATAAGACCACCGACCACACCGAAGGCTTTACTGAATGTTCCCATTTCAACGTCGATTTTTCCTTCAATATGGAAATGGGCACCAATCCCACGTCCATCTTCTCCGAGGACCCCTTCACCATGTGCATCATCAGCATAGGTCATCGCCCCAAACTCATTGGCAAGTTTCACAATTTTATCCATAGGCGCGATGTCCCCATCCATACTGAATACACCATCAGAGATGATGAGGATCCGACGATATTTCTTATCAGCCTCCTTTAACACCCGTTCGAGATCACCTACGTCACGGTGTTTGAAAATCGCACGGTCCGCCTTTGTGAGCCGGACACCATCAATGATACTTCCATGGTTCAGCTCATCACTGATAACAATATCACCATCTCCAACAAGTTGAGGAATCAGACCAGCATTTGCAGCAAAACCGGTTTGGTAAATCAGTGCAGATTCAGTTCTTTTAAATTTCGCAAGTCGTTTTTCGACTTCTATATGGATTTTCAGGGTTCCTGCAATCGCACGAACAGAACCAGAACCGGCACCATATTTTGTAGCAGCATCGATCGCTCCTTTAATGAGCCGAGGATGGTTACTAAGGTTCAGGTAGTTATTCGAACACATCATGATTACTTCTTTACCGTTGACAATCGAATGAGGTTTTGATCCGCTCTCAAGAATACGGATATTCCACTCAAAATGGTTTTTTACCAATTCATCAAATTCATCCTTTAAAAATTTATTTGCATTTCGTTTTGTTATTTGTGTCATCATATTGCCTCCAAGAATGATACGTCCATTACAGGGGGTCAGGAAATAAGATTCGCATATTAAAAGGTGTTGGTTTGGAGTTTTACGACCCGACTGAAACGGTATCCAATAACCACCATAAGGTATCCCTGTCTAGCGAAAAGATGATCGAGTTTTTTATCCCCTGTATCAACCCGTAGAATAGGTGTATGTATAAGCTTTGATGGGGTTGCAACAACGATGATATTATCGATTCCTATTCTGTTAATAACTGTAGGGCTGAGCTGTAGATTTCCACGACCAAGGATAAATCCCTGTGCTCCAATCGGGCTGAGTAGAATTTTTACTTTAGAGTATTTTTTCAGAAGCCGTAGAATTTGTTCTTCATTGACATCTTTTGCCACAATCTGTTTTTGGTAGACCGCATCAATCCCTAATAACGTATGCTCGAGGTTTAGTTTTTTTGCGATGTAATTAATAGTTCCACCTGCGCAAAACAAAAACAACGAGTCTTGGTGTTTATCCATTTCTTCTTTAACATGCTCAGTAAGCTCATCTTTTACTTCATCATCAGAAACAGATTCAAAACAGGTCTTACCTACCTGTATATAGGTCGGTTCGATGATCCCTTTCACAATACCAAACAATCGAACCTTCCATTCTCCTTTTCGGTACAGTTCTTCATCAAGATCCATGATTTCAGCATCACCAACGGTCAGTCGTTTATTGATGAATTCATCCAGCATTTTTGCTGTGGCATTCGTTGTAATCCCAAAGACACCGGAATGCATTTTCACACCAGCTGGAATACCGAGGAGCGGGACCTTTTTATCGACAATGGTGAAAATATCTCTTGCGGTTCCATCACCTCCGCAGAAGACCAGCAGATCGATATTTTGATTTAGGAATTTTCTGCAGGCGTTTTTTGTATCATCTGCTAAGGTCGTCTTTCTTGAGGGTGAATAAAGAATCTTTGGGTTTTTTATACCAGCAGCTTTTAACTCGTTACTCCCCATATCCCCCCCACAGGTCACCCAGATAATATCATGGCTGTTTGAAGATAATGCAGTAAACTCAGCAAGCATATCTTCTGCTCTTTGTCTAGCGACAGGTCGTGCTCCTAATTTGACCGCTTTATCGAGAACATTATCTGTACCTTTTAACCCGACTCGGCCACCCATCCCCGCAATAGGGTTAACAAGGAAACCTATTTTTACGCTCATGAAATCTTACAAGGACTGTTCTCAATAGGATTAGGATTTAAAAAATCATTGGTTATAATGACCCTATTACTTTTTCATTTTGAGATTCCGACACGATGCATTTAAATAGTTATGATGACAGAATAGAATAGTGGTGAGGAAGGGCTATGTTCGGTGGGATCTTGTCTTCCCGATCTGCGCTCTTGTCTTCCGGTGACGCTGGTGTTGCGTGGCTGCGTTGCGTCGGTTTGGTGCGCTGCTGCGTGCCTCGTTTCCTCTCCTTCCTTACCGTTTTGGGTAGTTACATTCTTTTTTGATTGCGTTGCATTCGTAGTCGCACACGATCAAGATCAATTGTTCTTTTCGAATATGCTTCAAGAAACGTTTTTGTACCAATGCTCTGTAGCATTAAATCACATATCAGATGATAATAGGCACAGGCTGCACTTTTCACCTCAGTAATTGCTTCTTTGATGATTGCTGAAATGAAATAGACGTCTTTCGAAAGGAAGAGATCGACATCGTTCCTGAGAGTTGAAAAAAGAATAGGGGCTGGGCTAAGAAAGCCTCCACATCTCGATAAACAATAAAAAGAGGGTTCAATTGAGATGGTTTTCTCTAAGAGAAATTAAGCGGACCTATGGGGATTCGAACCCCAGTATCCGGCTCCGAAGGCCGGAAGGATA
>CAZGIV010000084.1:6781-10093 GCA_964526175.1 uncultured Thermoplasmatales archaeon
CGGACCTATGGGGATTCGAACCCCAGTATCCGGCTCCGAAGGCCGGAAGGATATCCAGACTACCTCATAGGCCCATAATGTAGAATGGAATTGTACATCTACTATAAAACTTAGAGAGGTGTAATTATTTTTTTAATTATTTGTTATTGCGCTTACTGGTATTTTATCGCGGAATCTTAATATACTTCTATCGTCAAAATATAAAATATTAAGGAATAACAACAGAACTGTTATTGGAGATAATCTATGAAGAAAAATATTCTCATCGTCGATGATGATGCTGATGTTCGTATTTCTGTAAAAAATATCTTTGAACACGAAGGACACGAAGTCTATTGCGTCGAAAATGGAGTCGCATGTATTCATCTGCTTGAAAAAGGATTTACCGGGATTCTTCTTATTGACCTTATGATGCCGTTGATGGATGGGTGGACAACAATAAAAGAAATCGTAAAAAGAGGATTTGAAAAAAACGTCAATATCATCGTTATCACCGCAATCGGTACTGCTCGCCATCAAAAGATGAAAGGACTTGAGCCTTACGTTTATGATTATATAGCTAAACCATTTGATATTGGAGAATTGGTAGAAAATATCAAAAAAATAAATTAAAAAAAAAAAAAGGAAAAGAAGCTACTTTTGTAGCGCTCTATTAGATTTTTTATCGTACAAAGTCGATATTGCCGACCTTGGGGTTTGTCATGACTCTTCGTACTGGAATCACTGGTGCGGTTGGATTTGTCCGTCGTTCAGGTCGAGCGGTCAACAGGTTTGGTGATTGAACGCCAGTCATAATCGCCATGACTCTGCATTTGCCTTCAAATGCGGGATCGACACGTGCACCGAGAATGACATTAGAATAACAATCCATATCCTCGGTGAGTGACTTGGCGACCTCTTGAACGTATTTTAAGCTCATGTTTGGTCCACCAGTAATGTGAACCAATGCGCTATGCGCTCCATGGTAATCGACGTTTAGAAGTGGATGATTCAATGCTTCTTTTACAATCGTGTCCACTCCAGCATCCTCATCAGCTTCACCCCAAAGCATGACCGATAAACCTCCAGAATCCATTACGGCTTTCATATCAGCAAAATCAATGTTTATCAAAGAGGGAACCGAGATTGTTTCAGAGATTCCTTTAACCGTTTCTGCAACCAACTGATCCATAACGGAGAACGCCTGGTTGATTGGTAGGTTTGGAACGAATTCAAGTAATCGATTATTGTCAAGGACGACGGTACTATCTGCAGTAACTCGTAATTTATCAAGTCCCTCATCTGCCTTGACTAATCGAGCGCGTTCCACGTTAAAAGGTGTGGAGACCATACAGGTGACGATCGCTCCGAGTTTCTTTGCAATTTCAGCGACAACAGGTGCAGAACCTGTCCCTGTTCCACCGCCCATACCAGCGCAGACAAACACAAGGTCCGCTCCGGAGATCATTTCTTCGAGTTCTCTACTGGATTCTCGTGCAGCGCGTTCACCCATCTCAGGGAACCCTCCTGCACCAAGCCCTCTAGTGAGGTTTTTTCCAATAAGAAGTTTTTTATCAGCATCTACGAGATCGAGTGCAATTTTATCGGTGTTGATGGCGATGGTATCTGCTCCTTTGACGCCTAATTTTGAAAGCCGGGTTATTGTGTTTCCTCCGGCACCACCACAACCAACAATAACAATGCGTGCTGCACCAAAAAGTCCGTCATCAACCTTCTGCTTACTTTCTTCATCAACTTTATTTTCTATCGCAGCCTCAACGAAGGACTGCATTTTATTTTCGGCCATTTCTTTGTTCCTCCTATTCTGGTAGTTGGGAAGGCCGTCCTAGAGGACGGCCTTCACTAAAGGGGTGCATCCCATCCCCTGCTTTTACATTGATTTTATTTTTTCATGTAAGGTTCTATAGCAGCGGCCGCAGCTTCCAATTCTTGGATTTTCTTGAATTTGTCGGCTTTTGCAAGAATACGGGTTGTGTGATTGTCTATATATTCTTTTACCGCATGCCGTACTACCTCAGACCGTGTTGAGAATTCGCCTAGTCGAATTAAAAGGTCGATTTGTCTGAGATCGATTTGAGGTAATCGGATTGTGATGCGGTCGTTTTCCATAGTTCTCCTCACATTTTTTAGTGCCTATCAGAAAGACGTCATTTTTATGTCAAGCGTACGTTATGTGTACGTCTGATAAATGCCAAACGACATCATTTGTCTGACAAACGTAGAAACGAATACGTCCTTGTGTTTATATAATTTTCTATTTTTTAGTTGCTACACAAACGGACCAAACAATGAATTTTATAATGTAAAAACTCTTTTTTTCTATCTGGAAACCTGCAAAAATATTGATTCATTTCACTGAAGTACGCAGGTACTAATGCACGTACTAACACTTGTAAAGTTTTTTTAAATTTGAAATTTTTATAAAAAACATCAGCATTCATTGAACAACACGACCGAACGCAACCGTCCCAGAAATTTTTTCTATCTTCACTTTCACGATAGCGCCTTTAATCGCTCCAGGGACATACACGACGTACTTATCAAAAAACGCTACACCATCACCCCGCTTACCAATATCCTTTATCGTAAGTTCGTAGGTTTCCCCTTCTTTAAAAATCTCGCTTGGAACTATTGTTTTCCTTTTTTTCATTGAACCAATCGATCGAAATGCACCACACGCATCACAACGAATTAAAAGCGTACGATCCTTTTTTACTAAATGGGTATCAGGTCGATTGCATTCAGAGCAAATCACATAGGTATTGACATACTCATCAAGTCTATCCTGAACGGTCCTGATCGGGATTTTCCCCTGAAAAATAACACGACCATTTGAGATCTCGCCAGCAGTACCAACACTACCAAGTAAAAATTTCAAGAAATGATCTGCGTCACGATTCAACACGTCAATGATTTTATCAAAATTCTTCAGAACCGTGGTGTTTCCTTCATAGAACACATCGACTTTCGGTACCTTAAAACGATCATCATCAACCCGTTCTTTTACCGTCGCACTATGTACGCGTTTCAGCAATTCACTATAGTTTAACTTATTCATATTGTAAGATGGCGAAATGCAAAGACGGATAAAAATCTTCCGTAAACAAAAAAAAAGAGAAGAGATAGAAAAAAATACTTCCTACAGGTCTGACCGATTGGGGTGGATACGTGCACCCATAATGAAATAACCATCTTTCATCGCCTGTTCGGCAAGGTCAACTTGCGTGGTAAAAATTTTTTTGTTTTCTTTCGTCCAATACCAAATGAATTCGGACATGAACTACTCTCCCCCAACCAATTTGGTTGTAAACG
>CAZGIV010000085.1:0-9792 GCA_964526175.1 uncultured Thermoplasmatales archaeon
TTGATGAGGATTCCTGTGTATCAAAAAACTCTCATGAGTTTTCTTAGTCTTATTATTCTGTTGTTGGTAGTGAACACGATATTTACTTCTTCTGTCTCTGCTCAAGATGAACCAGCGCTTATCATTGAGATCTATGATTCAAACGACTGGAATGAAAGCGCGGGAACTATCTTATTTGAAAAAAGAAACTATGATATCACGGTCAGTACAGAGAATGAATCGATTATCCTAGGTGTGAATATTACCCTTCTAGGAAAGACCTATCTTACAAGTATAACAGAACCCTTTATCACTGTTGAATCCCCACGTTTTGATGAATCAGACTCATTTAATATCACGGCGACAAAGGAAGGATATTTATCGGATTCGGTCGAAGTAACAGTGCTGAAGGGTGAATTATCTATCATTGCAGATCGAGGTACTGTCGAAGAAAAAAAGGAGTTCCAAGTCACCGTCAAAGACCAAGATGATACACCCGTGGACGGTGCTCTTGTGTATGTCACGGAAGATGCAACGCCGATACTTACCAATCTACAGGGTATAGCCTATGTTCATGCACCTGAGGTAGAGACGATTACCACCGAGACCATTCAGGTTATCAAGAGCGGTTATCTCCCTGGTTCAACGATAATACGTGTCGAAAATGTCGAGGGGTCTATTTTCGACCTTTCTGAATCAAGATTCCTTCAAATTCTGCCTATTCTTATTGCAATACTCGTTGTCATCTTTGCTATCGTGTACGTACTTTTAAGACAAAAAAGAACTCCAAAAATACCGCACCAAGTCAAGGGAGTTGAATCACCCGATGATCCTCGAACATATCATCAAGAAAAACAAAAACCGCGGTTCAAAAACGAACCAGTGGTACATCCTGAAACAGAGAAGAGAGCTGTCTCAGCTTCAACCCTTGAGCCAAGAGTAGAAGAGATACGGATTCCGACACAAGCGAAAAAGAAGGAGACAACCTACTTATCAGAGGAAAAAGAACCAGAAAAGACTTCAGATGATCAGAAAAAACAACAAGATGAGTGGTTCAAAGGTCAGGATTACATGCGATACAAGCTTGATGAGATCACCGGAAAAATCGATCAAAAAACAGATGGGAAATGGTTCGAAGGTGAGCATGGCAGTAAATATAAAGTCGATGAGACATTAAAGAAAAATTTAAAGAAGAAAAAAACTGATGAAAGCGATAACAAATAAATTTTTTTTCACAAAAATATATCGTTTCTTCTCTACCCTATTATTTTATTAGAACCATTGTATACAGAGCCGTTAGGTTGTTTGACCTCCGATGAAGCTGATGTTTGAACTTTCCAAGGAACACACAACACTTCCCTGCGCTGAAGTTCTTGCCAGTCTCGAGGCTGAACATATCGGATATACGATTATAGATTCAAATGAGGACGTCCTCATTGCTGAAATCAAACCAAATGATTTAATCATCCAACGACTTTCAGAACGTCTGGCATTGACATTTGTCATTGATGAGCTCTTATTTACCTGCCCTGCTAGGTTAGATGATATTGAACGGAATGCTAAGGCACATCCTATAATGGATAAAGGAACGATTGCAATCCGATGTCACAACCGTTCATCATCGATTTACTCACAGCACCTCATTGAGAACTTAGGATCAATCTATACAAAACATAGGACCGTCAATCTTACACATCCTGATATCGAGCTGCGAGCGGTAGTAACAGGGAACACCGCATATATTGGTATCAAAAAAGCAAATATTGAAACAAGTCGTTTTCAACAACGAAGAGGGCATTTACGTCCATTTCTGTCGCCAATTACCCTTCATCCGAAAATCGCACGTGCATTGGTTAATCTTTCGAGAGTAAACAAACAACAAACATTGCTCGATCCCTTTTGTGGTACTGGTGGAATACTGCTTGAAGCAGGATTTATTGGGGTTCAAGTTATTGGGAGTGATGTTGAAGAGAAGATGGTTGAAGGATGCCGAAAAAACCTCGAATTTTATCACTTGAAGGATTATATGTTATATTGCCTTGATATCGGTGATATTTCAAAGGTTGTTCCTTCAGTTGATGTGATAGTGACTGATTTTCCTTATGCGCGAGCTACCACAACGAAGGGAGAACAACTCAAGAAACTCTACAATCGTGCATTCGAAACCATCTCACAAATACTTAAAAAAAACGGACATGCTGTTGTCGGGCTCTCCAGCGAAGAGATACTTACTATCGGAGAGAGATATCTATCCCTTGTCGAAACATATCCGCTAAAAGCTCATCGAAGCCTTACGCGATATTTTGTCGTCTATAAAAGTTGATAAAATCAATAGGATGTAACTCCCAGAAAAAACGATCTTTTTTTTCTGAAACACCTGTTCGATTTTAACCAAAATGCTTTTACCCACTTAGGGAGTATCCATCCCGTATATGACGCAATTACGTATCACCTTCCTAGGAACCGGGGGAAGCTGGCCAACGGTCAAACGAAATGTTTCATCTATCGCGATTAAAAGAGGCAGCGAAATCATATTGTTTGATTGTGGAGAAGGCACCCAACGACAATTCCAGCAATCTAGCCTTAGTTATATGCAGATATCGAAAATCTTCATCACCCATTTTCATGGTGATCATTTTCTTGGGTTACCTGGCTTGATACAAACCATGCAGTTAAACGATAGAGATCGACCACTTCACCTCTATGGTCCTGAGGGGATGGAGAAACTGACAAGTCAACTTTTGACATTAGGATATTTTCGACCATCCTACAAAATTATTCCTCATGATATAACGGATGGTCAAGAGATCGAATTCGAAGACTATAACGTTGCTGCATCCAGGGTCTATCATAATGTCCCTGCGTTTTCATATTGTTTGAAAGAACATCAACGCCCAGGTAAGTTTAACAAATCTAAAGCGCTAAAAATGGGGATCCCCGAGGGACCATTATTTAGTAAATTACAAAAAGGACAGACCATCACCCTTCCCAGGGGCGAGAAAATCACACCAGATATGATACTAGGGCCTTCAAGAAGAGGTAGAAAAATTGTGATCTCCGGTGACACCAAACCTTTCGAGAAGATGATTGCGTTTTCAAAGGATGCAGATATTTTAATACATGAGGCGACCTTTGATTCAAGACTGGAGGACATTGCCAAGGAATACGGTCATACAACTGCCTCCCAAGCTGCCGAGATTGCAAAAAAAGCAGGGGTAGAAAAACTATTTTTGGTGCATATCAGCCCGCGGTATCTTGATTTTCATGTGCTTGAGGATGAAGCCCGTAATGTGTTTCCACATTCGTTCGTTCCAAAGGATTTCCAGGAAGTTGAAGTTAAGTTAAAAAAATAAATGAAAGGATGACCTACGATTTATTTATTATGCGGTTGTGCAAAAAAAGTTGTTGCAATGTCGTAGATGTCCATGTCCACGGTTCTAAGTTTTGTTACTGATTCATTCAAATCAACCGGTACAATTTTATACCCTCGTAAGGCTACCATTTTTCCAAAATGTCCTGCCTTTACCAACTCAACAGCGGTAACACCATATCGTGTTGCCAGTACCCGGTCGTATGCCGTTGGAGATCCACCACGTTGAACATGCCCAAGAACCGTGAACCGTGTCTCCACCCCTAATCGTTTCTCAATTTCTTTTGCGAGACGCTGTCCAATCCCACCAAGACGAACATGACCGAACTCATCTTTTTCTTCAGATAATGTCTCAAAATGGTCTTTGTCATTTGGTTTTGCTCCCTCAGAAACAACCACGATGCTAAACTTTTTTCCACTGTCATGACGTGCTTTTAAATTGTTACAGACCGCTTCAATATTAAATGGGATTTCGGGAATCAGTATCTCATCGGCGCCACCAGCGATCCCTGCAACAGTCGCAATCCATCCTGCATGTCTCCCCATTACCTCAAGGACCATGATGCGGTGATGAGATTCTGCTGTGGTGTGGAGCCTGTCAATTGCTTCAGTGACAATGGAGACTGCGGTATCAAACCCAAACGTGTAATCTGTTCCTGAAATATCATTATCAATGGTCTTCGGAACACCAACGACTGGTACCCCCATTTTAAATAATTTTAATGCAACTCCTAAGGTGTCTTCTCCACCGATCGCGATAAGGGCATCAAGTTTGAATTTTTTTATATTTGCTAAAAGTTTATCGACGGTTTTCTGTTCTTTAAATGGGTTCGTTCTCGATGTCCCAAGAATTGTACCGCCTTTTGGTAAAATACCAGATATATGCTGATCGGTAAGTGGCATAACATTTCCTTCGATAAGGCCTTTCCATCCATCAAGAATGCCGAGCACTTCCCAATTATTTTTCGAAGATTTTTTTACCACTGCTCGAATCACTGCATTAAGCCCTGGGCAATCGCCACCACCTGTTAAAATACCAATTTTTTTCATAAACTCCCAACAGTTATATTTTTTCGAAGTCCTTTATCTTTCAACTCTTTAAATAATGTATGGTTTCTATCAGATAATTTCCGATATTTCATAGGAATGAAAACTAAATAAAACAAGACATGATTTCAGATGAACAACCAAAGGAAGAATATAATGGAACCTGAAAAAATTGATCTCTCAGGGAATTTCTCTTTCCAAACAGATGAAGAAATATTTACTACATTTCAGAGCTCACTACAAGGTCTTTCCGAAGAAATCGCAGAGAAACGATTACGCATTTACGGGACAAATGAATTCGCAAAGGCAAAAAAGAAGACCATTTTCCGAAAAATAATTGAAGCGCTCATTGAACCCATGGCTCTTATTCTGATTATCGCCGCTCTCCTTTCATTTTTTATCATCAAAGACGCTCTTGAGGCAATAGCGATTGTCGGTGTCGTTATCATCAACACCATTATTAGTTTGATCCAGGAAGGTAAAGCAGAAAAAGCAGCTGAAGAGCTGAAAAAAATTCTTTCCCCTCAATGTAAGGTCATTCGTAACGGGAACATTGATGTCATCGCTTCAAAATTTTTAGTCCCCGGGGATGTTATCGTTTTTGAATCCGGCGACATTATCCCAAGTGATGCACGACTCATTGAAGCGACAGATCTACTAGTCGACGAAGCTCATCTCACCGGTGAAAGTGAACCAATTCGGAAAAATATACAGCCCTTACTTGAAAAAAACCTGAAACTCTACGAGATGGAAAATATCGTGTTCGCTGGTAGCAAAGTACTCAGCGGTCATGCAAGGGCTCTCGTTGTAAAAACAGGGAATACGACAGAGATCGGGAAAATTGCAACCAACATTCAAGAAGCAGAAGATGAGCGAACACCGATTCAAAAAAAAATGGACCGCGAAATCAAAGCACTTGTTGCACTGGCGATTGTTTCTCTCGTTTTAGTGTTAATCATGGGTTATTTACGAGGCACCGATATTGGATTTTCTATTTTGCTTGCCATAAGCATCCTGGTCGCTGTCTTTCCTGAGGGATTACCTGCATCGATGACCATTGCATTGTCTCTAGCGATGGAACGACTTGCAAAAAACTCTGTAATCGTCAAGCAACTCTCGTCGGTTGAAACTCTCGGAAATGTCGATTATATCTGCACTGATAAAACAGGGACTATTACAAAACATGATATGACTGTGAAGGAATTTTTCATTGGCACCAAATTTTTCGTAATGGCCGATGTGTTTAAAATGATAGCAGAAGGAAAATCAGCTCTACTCCATGATCTTTTTTTAACATCGGTGAAATGTTCCACTGCCCAGGTCGTCGAACAAGAGGGAAACATCATCAAGGAGTTAGGCGATCCCACTGAAATCGCACTAATTAAAGCATCGATTTTAAACGGTTTTAAACCAAATCAATTTGACACATACAAAACTATTGACCGAATTCCATTTTCCTCCGAACTGATGTTTTCAGCGATTCTCACCCAGGATAGCTTAGGGAAACAAGATATTTATATCAAGGGTGCACCAGAGAAAATCCTCGCATTCTGCAACTCATATTATAACGATGGGAAGATTCAGGTGATGGATGATCATCATCGACAACATATCGTAAAAGAGCTATCCACCCGATCAGAAAAAGGGTTCCGACTTATTGGTTTTATTAAAAAATCAAATATTGATAACATGCTAAAGATTGATGTAAATAATCTTTCTGGTTTTACGTTTCTAGCTACCGCTGCGATTTATGACCCACCAAAGGACGAAGTTAAACAGATGATCCAAGAGACAAAAGAAGCACACATCAGTGTGGTGATGATAACTGGTGATAGTAAAAAAACCGGGTTTTCGATTGCAGAAAGTGTAGGTATTGCTTCTGGCATAAACCAAGCGATTGAAGGAAAAGACCTTGAACAAATGAGTGATGAAGAATTCGAAAATCAAGTAGAGCATCTTAAAGTTTATTCTCGTGTCGCACCGCTTGATAAGTTAAAGATTGTTGAAAAACTTCGGGCGAAAAACCATATTGTTGCCATGACTGGGGATGGTGTGAATGATGCCCCTGCTTTGAAAAAAGCAGATGTAGGCATCGCCATGGGCCGCGCAGGAACACAGGTGTCTCAGGAAGCAGCAAATATTATCCTTACCGATGATAATTTCTCTGTTATCGTCAAAGCCATTGAAGAAGGACGTCGTGTGTATCAGAATCTGAAGAAACTGATTCGGTACCTCATTACGAACAACATCGGAAAAGTTGTCGGTATTTTGATTACCCCACTCTTGGGGTATCCTGTTCCGTTAATGCCGCTTCAGCTGCTTTGGTCAAATGTTATTATGGAAACATTCCCTGGTGTCGGGGTGAGTACTGACTCTGCCGATAAGGATATCATGAAGCGAACTCCGTCGCAACTGTCTGAGCCGATTATCTCAAGGAAACAGCGGTTGATCATGATTCTTGATGGAATTGTATTTGGATTGTGTATCGCCGCTGGGTACATTTTTTCTTTTGAATATATGAAAAATCACGGGGTCGCTATCGAGCAAGTAGAGCTCATAGCAGGTACTGTAGCGTTTGCAATTACCTTGCTGTCACCACAAATTTATGTATTCATATTACGTGAAGGAAGTCTTTTTGAGAAATTTAAACGACGGAATCTATTATTGAAGTCTTTTTTTGTATTCACCTTTCTTATGATTCTTGCGATTATGTATCTTCCTGGGTTGAATACTCTCTTTACTACGACTCCTATTTTTGATCCTGTAGTTTGGGTTATCATTCTGGGGTTCTCTTTTCTTACTACTGCGTTCCGGGCACTATTTGGAGAGCATTTATTTTTCTTGGGAAAAGATAATCCACAAGCGATTGTGAAATCATAATTTTATTAAGCTCAGCGGGTATTCTTCTTTTGGATTTTCATGGAAGAACGACCGTCATACGATGAATATTTTATGGAAATGGCTTATGTGGTTGCAAAGCGTAGTACGTGTTTACGAAGGAAAGTTGGTGCCATTCTCGTAAAGGAAAAACATATCCTCAGTACCGGGTACAATGGAGCCCCTAAAGGGTTACAGCATTGTTGTGATACAGGGTGTCTTCGAAAGGACCTGAACATACCCTCGGGAGAACGGCATGAACTGTGCCGAGGATTACATGCGGAGCAGAATGCGATAATTCAGGCAGCTGTTTTTGGTGTCTCTATAAAAGGGTCTGTACTCTATTGCACAAACACCCCTTGCGTCGTCTGTGTAAAGATGTTGATTAACGCTGGTGTCATGGAGATTATTTATGCAGGTGAGTATCCTGATGATCTTGCGAAACGTATGATGGAGGAAAGCAAATTAAAAATAAAAAGATTTAAATAATAGAATAACATATAAAAATTTAAGTGAAAAAATTGGAAAAATATATATACTTCAGAATTGATTTATTCCGCGAGGAGAATGTATGAAACGGAAAAAGTCATTCGTATTGGATGATAATGAAAATAAAGCAGTACAGTTATTCTCAGAGCTTGGGATGCCTAAGAATCTCGCAAAGACCTTACTTTACATTTCTCAGGTGGACGAATGCCGCTCTGCAGACGTTGAACAAGGAGCCGATCTTCGACAGCCTGAAGTAAGTGTCGCCATGCAAGAACTACGACGAAGAGGTTGGGCAAAGAAACGCGATGAAAAAAAGAAAGGCAAAGGAAGACCAGTTCATCTCTACAAGCTTACCGCAGATCTGCCATCTATCCTGAAAAGCTTCGAAAAAGAAAAGATGCAAGAAGTAGAGAATATTAGAACTGACCTGGACCAACTACACAACCTTATTTCTTCAATAGAAAAGTAACCTCATTACACCATTCCCTCGATTCTTCTTAATGTGTTTAGTTGAGGAACGCGTACAAGACGGTGAGGTGATTCATAAGTGATACACAGAGTAAAAAATGTTTTTGCTAATAGCGACAAACCTGTTGATTGTATTCTGCTTAAAAATGCATCCGCTCCATTTGTTGATGATAATTTCTTTTATGTTACTAACCTAGAGCAGGGGCTGTTTGAAGGGTCTTGTGCGGTGCTTTATCCTGATGGTACTCTTGATGTAATTGTTTCTGAACTAGAAGCAGAAAGTGCGCGGAAATCCAAAGCGCATCTTACCATCTATAAAACAAAAGGTGAATATTCCAACACGCTCAAACGTCTTCTTTCTTCCTTTAATACTATTGGTGTGAATACAAGTGGTCTTTCCCATTTCGAATTCAACAAATTAACCGAGCTTTTCCCACAAATAAACTTTGTAGATGTATCAGATGGTTTTTCCGAAACACGACTTATCAAAGATGAAGAAGAACTTCAGCGTATCAAACAGGCATGCTTGATTGCTGATGATACGATGACAGCAATACCTGATCTCGTTTCTAAAGGAATCAGTGAGAACGAGCTTGCTGCAGAAATCAATTATTCACTCCAGAACCTTGGTGCAGAAAAACCTGCGTTTGACACCATTTCATCTTTTGGAAAAAACACAGCAGAACCGCACTACGGCCATGGGGATATGAGACTCGAGGGCGAGTCCCTTATTTTATGTGATTTTGGTGCATGTTATAAAAAATATAATTCTGACATTACTCGCACATTTGTTTTTGGAAAAGCCACTGAAAAACAAAAAGAGATGTACGAAACAGTACTCAACGCCCAACAAATCGCTTTTAACGCAATAAAACCTGGGGTGAAAGCAAGTGACATTCACCATGCCGTCACTTCTTTTATTGATTCAACAAAATTCAAAGGAAAATTCATTCATTCCACCGGTCATTCTCTTGGTCTTGCCGTTCATGATGGTGGTGGGTTTGCCCCAGACAACGACATGATGCTAGAAGAAAACATGGTCCTTACTGTTGAACCTGGAATCTACCTGCCAGGATTTGGTGGAATCCGCATTGAAGATGACATCCTTGTAAAAAAAGATGGAATGGAGCTTCTTACAAAAAGCTCACATAACTTTATTGAATTAAAATAGAATATTTTACGCTTCTTATTCTTTATCTCGTTTGTACGTCCAGTTAATCTCAGAATTAATTTTTCTGTAAAGCTCTGCACCTTTCTCTAATGTTTTTTTCTCGTTGAGAACCTCTAAGGATTCATCAGCAAGAATCTTGAGAACTTCCTTAAGCTCTTTTCTGTTTGTCTTTAACAAATCAATGCCAACATGTAATAGTTCGTCGATAATACCTGAAATATTCTCTCCTTCAATAGTAATGTTGATTTTCACCATCAATATCCCTTGTCTTTTTTATATCCTATCCTGCCATGAAAACCACTCCTTAAATACTTTTTCATAAAATTATTTTGATGGGGGTGTGTAGGGACATGACATATGTCCCTTCTATTGAGACACGACAAGGACATCT
>CAZGIV010000086.1:0-9742 GCA_964526175.1 uncultured Thermoplasmatales archaeon
CCCAGACTTAATTTATAGAATAGAAAATATAGATTCCCTTTATTTAATTTTCCTTCTGCTTCTTTTTTTTATATAAACGAGGGGAGAAAACTTTATAACGCGCGTTATTCTTCTGGCCACCGTAATTACGACTGGTGGGAGTTATGGTACAAGAAGTTGTTCTGAAAGTATCTGAAGCGTTCCAGCAAGATGTTGGGTATGGCAGAGCACGTATTGATCATCAGACACGGCTAGATCTTGATCTTTCTATCGGTGACGTCATTGAACTTGAAGGGACGAAAGTCACTGCGACGTCGGTCTGGAGAGCACATCCTTCTGATGAAGGGAAACGACTTGTACGGATAGATAATCTAACCAGAAAAAACGCTGGCACAGGATTAGGGGATCGGGTGAAAATCAGACGTGCTGAGGTAAAAGAAGCACGTGATGTGGCGCTTGCTCCCTTAATGCCGGAAGGTCAACGTATCGAGTTTGGTATGGGTATAGATGTGATCATTAAGAAAAATATGCTACGCCGACCTATCACCAAAGGCGATGAAATCATTATCCCAGGGATTGCTTTTTTTGGAAATGCTCTCCCATTTATTATTGTTGATACAAATCCCCATGGCATTGTGATGATTACAGAACGCACTGTTTTACATGTGAAAGAAGAGGCGGCAAAAATCGCTGAGGAGGAAGGACCACGAGTCAGCTATGAGGACATCGGTGGCCTTCATATTGAGATTCAAAAAGTACGAGAGATGATCGAACTGCCATTGAAGCATCCGGAGTTGTTTGACCGGTTAGGCATTGATCCCCCTAAAGGAGTGCTTCTGCATGGCCCGCCAGGGACCGGGAAAACATTGATTGCTAAAGCAGTGGCTAATGAGTCTGGTGCGAATTTTTATACGATTAACGGACCAGAAATTATGAGTAAGTTCTATGGGCAAAGTGAAGAGAATCTCCGTAAGGTATTCGAAGAAGCTCAGAAGAACGCTCCGTCGATTGTGTTCCTTGATGAAATTGATGCAATTGCGCCGAAACGTAGTGAAGTACATGGTGAGGTGGAACGTCGTGTGGTTTCTCAGCTCCTAACGTTGATGGATGGTCTGAAGGGACGGGGAAAGGTTATCGTGATTGGTGCGACCAACATCCCTGATGTGATCGATCCTGCGTTGCGAAGACCAGGTCGATTTGATCGGGAGATTCGCATTGATGTTCCTGATAGAAATGGAAGAAAAGAGATTCTGTTGATTCACACCAGGGGTATGCCGATTAACCCTGGTTTTAGTGAAATGTACCCTGGGGAAACCGTTAAGGAGGAAAAAATTTTAGCAGCGATCAAACAAGGGATTAAAAAAATACATATCTCTGATCTGTTGCGAAGCATGTTACGGTCAAAGTACAGAAATAAACGTGCCGAGGTCGTCAGTAAATATCTTGATGTGACGTTTACTTCATTTAAAGAAGAGATGCCCCCTTTGTTCTATGAGAAGGTAATTCGTTTGATTGCTGATGAAATTACGAATTTATTGCCTTATGATTTAGATGATTCAGAGTCAAATGTCAGCGCAGAACAACAGATCAACGAGCGTCTGGTTACAATACGAGAAAACCCTGATGACTTCATTAAACGGATTTCGAAGGAGTCTCTTCTTGACGAGATTGCTGATATCACCTATGGTTTCGTCGGAGCGGACCTTGCTGCATTAGCTCGGGAAGCAGCGATGAACGCGTTACGACGATACCTCCCAGATATTGATCTGGAAAAACCTATACCTATCGCCTTGCTGGAGAAGATGGAGGTGACCCTGGATGATTTTAAAAACGCACACCGTGGCATCGAACCATCTGCATTACGTGAGTTCTTTGTTGAGATCCCGAAAATCTCCTGGGAAGATGTCGGTGGTTTAGATGACGTTAAACAGAGTCTTAAGGAAGCCGTGGAATGGCCGTTGACCCAACCGGAGGTGTTTAAACGGATGGGGATTCATGCGCCTCGCGGGATTTTACTCTATGGGCCCCCGGGTACAGGAAAGACGTTACTTGCGAAAGCTGTCGCCCATGAGTCTAAAGCAAATTTCATCTCCATCAAAGGACCTGAGGTGTTAAGTAAATGGGTAGGTGAAAGTGAAAAAGCGGTCCGTGAGTTGTTCAAGAAGGCTCGTCAGGTCGCACCCACGATTGTGTTCCTTGATGAAATTGATGCAATTGCTCCACGTCGTGGAACGTTCGAAGGATCCCATGTGACCGAGAGTGTGGTCAATCAGTTGCTGACCAGCATCGATGGATTGGAGAGCATGGAAGGGGTGGTAGTGCTTGGGGCGACCAACCGACCTGATATTATCGATCCTGGCTTGTTGCGACCTGGTCGGTTTGACCGGTTGCTGCTAATCCCAGCACCGGATAGTGTGTCACGGGTTGAGATCTTTAAGATTCATACGAAAGATATGCCACTTTCAAAGGATGTATCACTTGATGATATGGCGGAGAAAACCATAGGATATTCTGGTGCAGATATCGATGCACTGTGCCGGGAGGCAGCGATGCTTGCGCTGCGTGATGATATCAACGCAAAGGAAGTTAAGAAGGTGCATTTCGAACGAGCCATGGTCGAGGCTCGTGGCAGTCTGACTGATGACGTGATAAAATATTATAAAAAAGTAAAAGATGATATGGGGAGCAGTATCGCCAAAAAGGATAAAAAAGAACGAGACATTCAATATATGTAAGTATATTATAAAAACAAGAGGGATATGATGAAAGTACTGGAGAGTGAATTGAGAGGAAAAACAGTTATGAGTGAAGAGGGTTTATACCTCGGCATTCTAAGGAATTCATTAGTGGACGAGAGAACTGGCCAGTTGCTCAGTATTCTTGTGGAACCTTCTGAAGACATTGATCCACGGCTTTACCATCTTGATGAGGTCGGCCATTTGGTGTTCCCGTTCGAGGCAATTCGATCGGTAAAAGATGTTATCATCGTAGGCGGCTAGTCAATAGAGGCCACCTTTATTTTTCTTCTTTTTTTCTTCTAGAGTACGTGCTATTTATTAGGAGAGATATTAGATTTCATTTGATTCGGAGGGACCCCTTTATTTCGTGTGGAACCATAATAAGAGAGGTAGTCAAATGGATAAAAAAAAGATGACGACAGTAGTCTTGAATATGTATGCATTTCGAACTATTTGAATATTGTGATTTTTAAAAATATAAAATTAAATAAATTTAAAAATTAAAACGATGCATGTTACCTGTTTCCATGCGAAATCATCCCCTCCCTCTCTCCCTAATACAACAGGAGGAAAATATCAAAAAAATTGACACAAAAATTTATTATACCGCAACTCCTTACAACCCTACGAGGAGGCGTATTTTATTCCCAAAGAACCAATGAACAGAGATATCTTCAGCCATCTGCTCAGTAACGACGGGTTATTCACTGACCGAGAAGTCATGCGATCATCGTATATGCCAGAGATACTTCCGCATCGGGAAAAAGAAATTAACGATCTTGCGAACATTTTAGTTCCCGCACTGAAAGGAGAATCACCTTCGAATGTCTTTATTTATGGAAAAACAGGAACCGGGAAGACTGCAGTCGTCAAATTCGTCGGCAAAGAACTATTAAAAAAAGGTGAACAGACCGGGAAGAAAGTCAATTTCATCTACATGAACTGCGAAATCGTCGACACCCAGTACCGGTTGTTGCAGAACATCGCAAACCGGTTCATCAACGAATGGAACGACCACGTGCCGTTCACTGGGTGGCCAACTGATGAGGTATATTCAAAAGTTAAAGTGATGATGGATAAGGAAAAAAGCGTCACGGTCATCGTACTGGACGAAATCGATAAACTAAAGGGAGACGAAGCACTGTATAATCTCACTCGTATCAACACAGAGTTAGACAAGGCCAGAGTCTCGGTTATCGGCATTTCCAATGATTTGAAATTCACTGATTTTCTGGATCCTCGCGTCAAATCAAGCCTTGGCGAGGAAAGCATGATTTTTTTCCCATATGATGCAGAGCAACTCCAGGATATTTTACGTGCTCGGATTAAAACTGCGTTAAAACCCGGTGTCATCGAAGAAGATGTCATCCCTCTGTGCGCCGCGCTTTCCGCACAAGAACACGGGGACGCCCGACGAGCATTGGACCTCCTACGAGTGTCAGCAGAGCTTGCAGAACGCAACAAACTCCCAAAGGTAACCCGGTCCCACGTAAGACTTGCGCAAAATAAAATCGAACTTGATCGTGTCACCGAGGTAGTTCGTACCCTGCCAAATCAATCCAAGCTTGTGCTGTATTCAATTTTTTTACTTGATAAACAAAACAAAAAAGCAGGGAACACCCAAGCACTTACCACCGGTGAAGTCTACGATGTGTACAGAGAACTCTGTAAAAAAGCACGATATAACTGCTTGACACAGCGAAGGACCGCAGATCTGATCTCTGAACTTGACATGCTTGGTGTGATCACCGCTCGCGTGATTTCCAAAGGACGGCATGGACGTACGACAGAAATCCAGATGTCCTCGTCTTCCTCTACGAAAGACCTCCTGACTGTTCTTCAGGAAGATGACATGTTCAAAGAACTTGCAAACTATAAGATGAAAGGACAAGCACGACTTACCGTTTAACGTAGCATTCAATTTCTTGTATATTGAGGAGCCAAGTCATGAATACGGTCGTTCATCCATCCGCATCAGATGCATTGCATTTTATCAAAGAGCATCACACCTCAAAACCAGAAAAAACCATGCTGTTGGTACTAGGTGAATGCATGGTGGACTACCAAGGACGCGCACGATCGTTACTAGATTGGGGCGAACGTCTCATCATGATAAAACAAGATGGGACCGTGCTGGTGCATCAACCAGTGATGCGCGAACCGGTAAACTGGCAGCCGACCGGCAGCATCACCGAATTCAAAACCAAAGAGGATCAGCTCATTCTCAACTGCAGGCACCTCCGCCCCGCTGAGAAAATGAAGGTGACGTTCCGCCAGCTGAAACTCGTGACCGCGGCATCGCTTGTTGACCGCGCAAACCTCATCATCGCTGGCATGGAAGTCGACGTGGTAAATCAAATAGTGAGCAACCCAACCATCATCGAAGAGGGCTTGCGAATAGTCAAACGTGAAAAAGCTGTGAAAACCGGATCCATCGATCTCTATGGATTTGACAAAGATCATGTGCCGGTGGTCATCGAAGTGAAACGAAGCCTTGCGACGATTAGCTCGGTTCATCAACTTCGCATGTACGTCACCGATATTAAAAAAGATAGGGAAGAACCGAAGGTACGTGGTATTCTTTGTGCACCGCGAGTCCCTGATATGGTGAAAAAACTTCTTGCGGAACATGGGTTGGAATGGAGAGAAGTCGAACGAAAAGTAGTCTTACCAGATAACCAGCAGAGAACATTGAAAGAATTTTAAAAGATTAGATAACGGTCTATAGTGTATTTTCGTACAGTTTATAATAACGGTAACTTACCAGTCACCTGATCAATAAGATTACTTGGCGCTGGACCAATCCCCAGAACCGTCTGCGTCCCTTCAGGTATCTCGGTATGCCCGGCATCAGCGATGATATCCGTAGCAATACCCAGCGTCTCCGCCTTATCCTTCAAAGGAAAAAACTCATCCAGCGACTCCACTTTCACCACGACCTTTTTCGCACCCTCCCTCTGCCATTTCGCAAACCACTCAGACTTGTTTTTCTTCGTCAGAAGCGCACACGATACAGCAGCATGAGCCACCTGTACAGCAAGCTTCCCAGCAGAAAGCAGTAGATCAGAACGAGTCACAATCACCATTTTATATTCAAAATCGCTTTGATTTTTCCTCTGGATGGTCATGCTGATTCATCTCACGATACGACTCCTTCCGCCATTTCTCACCCAGTTCATAAGCTTTTGTAAAATCAAAGATCCCTTTCACCACCAGGGTTTTATCGGCAGGCTCCACATGCTTCAGAGGGACTCCTAAAAACAGAGAACCTGATTTAATAATCAACACATCATCAGCAACAGAAACACTTTCCCCAATCTTTTTCCCAGAACCATCGAGCACAAACTTACAGATCATAGATGGTTCAACATTCTCGATATTTTTTTTCATATCAGTAGGCTCTTTCTTCTTACTAAAAAAGAAGAGGCCCCCAATATATGACGTCAACAGTACAACATTGATTCTCAAAACCATAGAGCCCTGTAATACCGTTTTTATTATAAATCTTTGGCGATATTCTGAAAATCAATGGATGACTATAATATCGCGGTAGTCGGCGGTGGACCTATCGGGTGCTTTATTGCAGAACAGCTCGCCTCAAAAGGAAGACATGTCGCTGTTTTTGAAGAACACAACACTATTGGGGAACCAATTCACTGTGCAGGGTTAGTCACCAAACGCGTCTTGGATATTTCCAAATGTTCTCAAACAGGAATTGTTCAAAATACCATTTACGGAGCAGTGATCCATAGCCCTGCCGGGTCAACTTTAACAATCGGTGGGGATAAGATTCATGGACTCGTGATAAACCGGCAAAAATTCGATGAACATCTTGCACAAAAAGCACATAAAGCAGGCGCAGATTTTTTAGTTGGACATAAAGTCGTCACTGCAAAAAAACAAAAAAACCATATCACACTTACCATACAACAAAACAAACAAACCACAACTGTTCGATGTCACCTGCTCATTGGTGCAGACGGCTCCCATTCACACATCAGAAGTAACTTCGGGTTTCCCGAACCAAGACAAATCCTGCAAGGAATCGGCGCTGAACTATCTGATAGTGCACTTGACCCTCATTTTGTCCATATTTTCGTAGGACGTACCATTGCCCCCGGGTTCTTTGCCTGGGCGATCCCTACAAATACATACGGCACCACCGCACGTATTGGCCTGTGCATCGAAAAACAAAGCATTCATCCACTCCACTACTACTATACAACCTTACTAAAGCATCCCATCCTCCAAAACACCACGGTCATGAAGCGATTCGGTGGAACACTTCCATTAGGCCCTCTGAAAAAAACCGTTGATGACCACCTGATGCTCGTTGGAGACGCAGCTGCACAAGTCAAACCAACATCAGGCGGTGGCATCTACCCGGGCTTGCTCTGCGCTACGCAATGCGCCAACGTCGCTGAAGAAGCGTTTCAAAAACAACATTTTGATCAACAATTCTTAAAACGCTATCATTCGAGATGGACCAAAGAAATCGGTAGAGAGCTTTCCCTTGGCATGAGATTTAGAAAACTATTCACCAGCCTCACCGACACCCAATTCAACAAATATATCGAGAAACTAAACAATAAAAAAACCATCAACATCATCAACACCTACGGAGATATCGATTATCCCTCACAATTAGCTCTGCCGCTCATACGAACATCACCATCTCTGATTGCTTTAGCTCCATCGATGCTGAAACGTATTAAAAAATAAGATTATTTTTTCTTCTTTGTCGATGGCGGTGGAGGCGGGACATAGTATTCTTGTTTGCCGTATTCTTCTGGCTCGTTATCTTCTGGTTCAAAGAGTTTTCCTTTTCCTCTCCGTAGCCCGCCTTTCTTCTTCCGTATTAAATAAATAATGACCGCAAGAACAACCAGCAGCATAAAAACAAGAAGACAAGGTAAAAACAATCCAAGGATATATACAGGTGATGCATTCAAAACACAGGTAAGGACTGTTGTTTGAGCTGCCAACCCGATATCAAAAGAAAGCTCAACATAATCCCGTCCATCATTTGTCTTCCCTGTGATGAGAGGCTTTCCCGCGCTATTGCTCGTATTGACCGTGATGCCCCTGGGGAAGATAACCCGATATGTTACGGTCTGATTTTCCATTCCCTGAAGCGTAAACTGCTGCGGTACAATCGTAAGCTCAGCAGGCCATAACGACATGTTGAATCCAACCGTGTAACCCTCATTTGCATAATTGGAAACCACAACAGGCACAACATCATCCATCGCAGAGATATCTCCATCCCACACCAGCGAACTGGAAAATAACGTTTTATCCGTGATGCCTTTTACTTGTAGCCCATGGAAAATTTCAGATAACCTCTGCTGAAATATCTCGGTTTTTTGCGAGAGAAATGCATTTATTTGGTTGTCACTAAACACGTTTTCCTCGGTACAAAGGCGGAATGCATCGGCATTCAAGTAGGTGATATTGATTTTTGGGGAAAAGGAAAGATCACCTGCCCGACGGATCACGTAAAGTTGGTCATCTTCTTTCATCTTCGTAGATGCTGTTAATTCTGTTTTTCCTGTGAAAATACTGGGGATGTTCAAATCCATCTTTAACAACTCTATTTCAATGCGTGTCTCAATATGCTCAGCGGTGTACGGAGGTACTGGATGAAGATCTGAACTGAATGTTCCAGAGATAGGGATCGTTTTATTCCAGGTATATACATTATCTCCATTCAAGGAGATATTCGTTGGAAGACGCAACATCATCGCATAGGGATACGTGATTCCATCAAGCCCTAAACCAAAATTCACATCTACTGGAGAAATTGACGCGGTCGCTCCCGCATTAATCAATCCAAAGAACGCTCGAGATGGTATCTGACAAATCTTTAAATCGACATCAGGATCTTTGAAGTTCGCTCGTATTGCTGGTATATCATCCATGTGCGTGATGTTATATGGTGTTGAACAATTTGTAGTACTTTCCGCATCCCAGCTAAATGAAAGATTAAGATTTTGATGAAACGAAGAATTCTCGATAAGAGCAGTCGTCTGCTGTTCGATTGGTTGAATCGTGTTTTCAAAAAGGTCCCCCCAGGAAAACAATCCCTTGTCGATACATAAACGCACTCCATCCGCTGGTATACTAGCTAACCCCGTGACAAATTCAGGTAAGATATTATAGGAACGAACGTTTACTTTTTTCACAATAACAGAATCAATAAAACTGACATTGTTCACGGTTCTTGTATCTAAGGTATATTCAAGGGCAATATCGTTAGTCTCTGATGACTTCGTCGTTGGGTTTTTCGATTGCACTGATAAAGTCGCTTCTTTTCCAGGATCGTTTCCATTCCAATTTTGCACCAACCAGGTTACCGTATTGGTATCAGTATTCGTGTCCGGTGTGTTCGCATACGCAAGCATCATTGTACTGGGAAGTGCATATACAAAAGTCGTATTCCATCCTTCCTCAGCGTGCAAATTAAAATGATAGGTGACCGTCGCGCCAATGTCAAGGACACCAATAATAAAATTTGTAAGATTCAAAGGACCATTATATCTAAAAAACGCAGGAGTGAGATTCACGTTAAAAACATCGATAAAATATGGTTTTTCATAAGATGGCGTCGTACTCATGGTGTCTATCTTTGCATTGGTAAACGCTGATTCAACCTGCTTTTTTAATGATTCATGAAGGCGAAGCATAATTGCCCCCATGATATAGGGATTGGTTGTTGCCATGTTTTCGATTGCTTCTCTGTCATACACCGTATCAAAAACATTAATGCTACGTACAATCATTTGTGCGCGTACCGTTAGTTGAGCACCTGTAATAAAACTACAGGTAATAGTAGCCTCTACATTACTCTCTGCTGTAGGTGCTGCAGGTACCGAATACATACTAATAGAAAATCCTAATAACAGAACGACCGCCATCGTCTGCAATAATGAATATCGTCGCATCTGCATCGCATCCTCACTTCCTAAGGAATTAAGCGAAAACTCTTATAAAAACTTTCTTACGAAATCAGTAAAAAGACATGG
>CAZGIV010000087.1:0-9695 GCA_964526175.1 uncultured Thermoplasmatales archaeon
TCTCATCCCAATATTCTGGGGAGAAGGTATCCTGTGCATTTTCTGGGTAGAGGAGCTGTCCTTGGAGTCGCCCTCCGAAAAGGGTATGGGTCCAGGGGCCGACGACAAGTTTTGATTTCCCAAGAGCGCCTGGTCCACTTTGATATTGGTATCCCATGAATCCATCAAGGAGACCCTGGCTGAAACAATCATACCAGCCTCCTATGTGAAACGCTGGGACATTGACATCCTGCCAGTTGTCCTCAAGGGAGACATTTGTCCAGAAGTCCATCGTATAATTTTCATGGGCCCATATCTCAGGTAATACGTACGAACTCCCTTGACTTGCGAGCCATTGTTCCACCATGTTTTTTCTGAACTCGCCTCCCGGAAATATTGTTGAGTAGAGGTTTGGGGTTGCTGCACCTATGTACTGGCATTTCAACGCTGGTGGGTTAGTTCCGGCCATGAGGTATTGGACGATACCGGTTGCGGAGCCACCAATGGTTGCAACTTCGCCGTTGGACCAGTTTTGCTCTGCGATCCATGCGAGGGTGTCGTAGGCATCGTTAGGATCATCTCGGAACATGGAATCTATTCCCTCTGATTGGAATCGTCCTCGGGTGTCCTGTACGATGGATGGCCAGCCTTTGCTTGCCCAGTCGCCCATGCCAGAACCATTTTTATTATACGGTGTTCGAACGAGGATTGCTCCATGAGGGGGAGAACCGCTATCCGGTAGATAGACATCGGTTGCGAGATGGACGCCGTCTCTCATTTCCACCATGAAGGTTTCTTTGGTGAACAGTGGTTGTGCTAATGGTTTGATTTGTTTCTGTGTCTCACCACTTCCAAGAGTTGCGATGCTGGTGGTAATAAACAGGCTTGCTATTATGATTACAATACTTTTTTTCATACATGTCTCTTTCATATTTTTCCAACTCCCATATATATCTTATAAAACCCATGATATATAAAATTTTTTAAATTAACTACGTCGATTGTCGAATAATCTTCAAATTTTTTATGAATTTCGAGAAGAAAATACATTGACATGGAGTCATACCAATAATTTCCTAAGTTCTTGTACCGTAGTTACCGGGTGATGACACTGATGATTTGTACATACATATACTGTTGCTTTCTTGTCGATCTGGGAATACGAATCAACAAAAGGAAAAACAGCTCTATAAAGCAGGCGATCAATATGTGGTGACAACAGAATAACAACCATGTTTGGTAAATAAGAACGGTGAATCTCTGTAAGAAACTTTTGTATATCATCTGACTCTGGTGCCCCGACCATTAGTATTTCTTTAGAGGGACCGAGAGCAAAATCAATACCGGTCAGCAGGAATGTATATCCAGCTGGGATGGATGCAACCTCATTACTGATGCAGCGAAGTAAAGCGTCTGCTGTTTCCTCAAGCGTGGCATCTGCAGTTAATCGACTGAGACGCAGAAGGTTCATTGTTGAAACAGAGTTAGCCGAGGGGATCGCCCCGTCATACCATTCCTTTGTCCGGGGCAATGCAGCATCGGTTGTTTCTGAAAAGAAGAATCCATTCTGCGTGGTATCCCAAAAATGATCGAAGTAGTACCGACTCAGGATTAGCGCGATGCGAAGATAACCTAGGTTGAAGGTCGCTTGATACAGTTCAAGGAACCCCCAGATAGTAAATGCATAATCATCAGCGAATCCTTGTATGCCTGCTTCACCATCCCGGAATCGATGACGCATCTCACCGGTTTTTTCTATCATGTTCTTTTGCAGAAAACCCGCAGCTTTTTCCGCAGTTTTCACATAGGAATCATCACAAAAAACCATCCCTGCTTTCGCTAATGCTGCAATCATTAACCCATTCCAGTCAGAGAGTATCTTATCATCCTTCAGTGGCGGTACTCGCGTTTTTCGAACAAGGTATAATTTCGTGGTGATATCCCTTATTTTTATAGTGAGTTCTTCTTCGCTAAGCTGGAGGTGCTGTGCAGATTCTTTGAAGGTCTGTTGATGAAAAAGGATATTTCGTTTTGATTGCTGTGTTGTCTCACCACTGGTGTTCCCATCCTGTGTGATGTTGAATAGCGTTGTCAGTAGGTGGAAATCAGGTGCTGAGAGGCTGTCGCACAGTTCCTTGGAGGTCCACGTATAGAATTTTCCTTCTTCACCTTCACTGTCTGCATCTTGTGCAGTGTAAAAACCACCTGAAGGAGACGTCATTTCTCGTAATACGTAGGTAATGATCTCCTGAGCGGTCTGCTGGTAGAGAGGGGTACGGGTGATTTGGTATGCCTCAGTGTAGGCAAGGATGAGAAGCGCTTGGTCATAGAGCATTTTTTCAAAATGGGGGATGTTCCATCGTTGGTCGGTAGCATAGCGGTGAAATCCATATCCAATCTGATCAAAGATACCGCCAAGTCGCATCTGTTCTAATGTTCGTTCTACCATGGTGAGTGCGTAATGGTTCTTAGTTCGGTTCCAGTAACGGAGGAGAAACAATAGAGTATGTGGTGTTGGGAATTTAGGGGCGGTAGAAAAACCTCCGTACTGTTCATCAAAGGTTGCGACGAGTTGTTCATATGCGCGGTTAAGAACCTGTTGATCAAGGGGTTGTGTGGTGGTTTGTGATGATGCAAGGGAACGGAGGGTTGTTGTTATTTCATCTGCGGATGTGTCTATTTTTCCTCGTTGGGTTTCCCAGAGGTTTTTTATTTGTGTGGTCAGTTCAATTAAACCGCTTCTGCCGAATCGAGTCGTTTTGGGGATGTAGGTCGCTGCAAAAAATGGTTTTTTATCAGGGGTCATGATAATGGAAAGTGGCCATCCACCTGATCCAGTGAGCATCTGGCAGACTTTCATGTAGATGTTGTCAAGGTCAGGTCGTTCTTCGCGGTCTACTTTGATGCAGATGAAGGTGTCGTTGAGTACTTGTGCTACTTCATCGTCTTCGAAGGATTCATGTGCCATGACATGGCACCAGTGGCAGGTTGCATAGCCGATGGAAAGAAAAATAGGTTTATCTTGTTTTTTTGCCTGGGCAAATGCGTCGTTTCCCCAGGGGTACCACTGTACAGGGTTTGTTGCATGTTGTTGAAGGTAGGGGCTCAGTTCGGATTTTAATCTGTTCTTTTGAGGTTTTGTCGTCGTCATCGTGCTCACGAGAAGGATGGTTTATTTGTACAAAAAACTTCTGGGGGAAGGAAAGATAGATGAACCAATTTAAAAGACACACCGATTTCTCCGTCGCTTTATTTTCCTCGTATTAATCCTGTTATTAACGCTTTGAACGTAACATCATTAACGTGTAAAGAGAATCAACAGGAGAACGGGTAACATTTAGGCGTGTTTTTAAAATCCAGTCTTATGCAGGTAACATTGTTGGTATCATATTTGTAATGGAATCTTTTGTTATTTTTGTTTCAGTCATGTCGTGTAGATGATCAGAGATAATCGTGGTGCTGTTTTAGCTGTGGAGAAGGAAAGAGGGGTCTGGTTTATTTCAAAAAGTCTGGGAGGAAAGGTTTGAAACGTAAAAGCTTTCTTATTCGGAAAGTCCAGACCCCCATAGAAATATATGACGAACTAGTAGATAAATTTTATCCTTAAAAAGCGTTGATTTCGAGAAAAATCGTTATATATCACATAATCTAGAGGCATAGACAGAGATTCTATGTTACATTCATCTCATTTATTAGGTGGCTTCAGGAAACGGAAAAAACAGGTTTCGCATGGTTTTTTTTAAATAAAATGTACCCTACCAGTATATGAAAATATTTATAAAGGGTACTTCATAAATACTATAGGACGGTTGGAAGAGATGGCACAATGTATAATGATAGATGAGGAAGAGACATCAGAAAACAGTAAGGACGAAGAAGAGTGGAATAAATATTCAATGATTTTTCAAATGATGGAACAGTATGATACTTTTTTAAAACGGTTGAAGGGAAAAAAAAGCGAAGAAGAAGAGGAGGAACAGGTAGAAGAATATTACAATGTCTGTGTGTACCGCATGCTTCCGTATCCTCCTAATACGAAGGAAGCAAAAGATTTTTTCGTGCAACGGACCTAACGTAGGCTTGTTGAAATCGCAGGTGGTCCATTCTCGAACCATTCATAGTCCCCAAAAATAAGAATGATTCCTAGATGCCCATGAAAACGAGAGTTAGCAATCGTAATCGTCCCAAGAAAGGGAAGAATCATAAACAATGTAAGGTCATCTCCAGAGATGACGGGATGGATGCCAAAAATTTTTCCTTTACCATAACCGGTTTTGATGTTGGAATCGTATGAATGGTGTTGCGCTGCAATGTTGATGGGGATGAGACTGAGAAAGAGAAGAACGACAACGATGCTGATTATTTTCTTTTCTCCCATGGTATTTCCGTCCCGAACCATGTATTTAAATGTGACATCTCCTTAAAATGTTTTCGTATTCAGAATGATTAGAAAAAAACGTATTATTTTGAAACGTGATGGGAAATACATCTCTTCGTTGTAATCAGCTATTGAGAGAGCATGCAACCTATGCGTTCATGTTTCTTCCCAAGGTTTAAAGCGTGGGATCCATCGCGGTACGTTTTTCGTATACTCATCATAGTCTTTTCCGAATCTTTTAAGTAAATTTTTTTCTTCCACGAAAGGAAAATATAGCATGTTTGCAACCAAAAAAGTGAACGCCCAGACAAAAAGAACAAGGGACCAAAACAACAGAGCCTCCCCAAATAAAATAATAAGTATACCGGTAATCATAGGATTCCTCATATATCGATACGGACCAGCAATAACTAATTTTTTCGGTGGATCCCAGGGAGCTGGTGTTCCTTTTCCACATCGGAAAAAAAGAAGTGTTGTCGATCCAGCAAGAAAAAAACCGGTAACCAAAAGAAATATAGATGCACCAAGCACAATGATATTTTCCGAAAACGCGACACCCTCGCCAGAAAAAACAGTAGAAAGATACAAAAGAGCGATTGGTAGAAAAATTGTGACGCTCCCGGGAAGCAGAATAATACTCCAAAGCAATGATTTCATCATCCATCCTATAAAAAAACTGTATCGTATAAGAGTTACTATTCGATAATTGAATCAATGAGTTCGGATGGAACCACGATATCTTTCGTTTCTGTTTATTGTATAAAGTAACGAAATCGATGGTTTTGAAGATACAATAAATACTGATAGTATCCATGATGATTGCCCGTTCTGTCATAACAACCATTGGTATATTCCACCTGCTTTTTTTCATGTGATCATACGTAGTTACTTCAGTTGGATGGCTTCAAATACCACGATGCGACAAGGTCGCCTGTTCGTATTGTAAAATATTTATCAGAGTAGCACATTCGATATCACGAAAGATAGTATGGAAAAGGCTTCTGAAATCGCACAGGAAGACACACTTCAAAAAAATCGCACACTGAAAAATGGCGTGTTTTTTCCAAAGAAGAGCTCTTACTTTTTTATGTTATTATCCTTTTTTATCGTTTTTTTATCATATGTTCTTCCCACACCACACGGGCTAAGCCATGAAGGACAAATTATGATTGGCATACTAATGATGGCAGCGATACTCTGGATAACCGAACCCATGCCTCTTGCGGTCACCAGTCTGCTCATCATGATTCTCCAACCATTACTTGGGGTAATGCCAGCAGGTGATGTGTTTGCTTCATTTGGAAACAAAGCAGTGTTTTTCTTAATTGGTGCATTTATTCTTGCTGCAGCCATTGAAAAACATGGGCTACATCGACGGATAGCCTTACGGTTCCTCCGTTTTTTCGAAAACCGCCCTAAGGTTTTTACCCTCGGTATTATGACCGCATGTGCGTTTCTGTCGTTTGTGATGCCTGAGCATGGTGTCGCAGCGTTGTTTTTACCGATTATCGCATCTATCCTCATCGCAACCAAGGTGGTGCCTCGGCAGAGTAACTTTGGGAAAATCAGTATGCTATGCATCGCCTATGGCTGTTCGATAGGGAGTCTGGGAACGTTGGTAGGTGGCGCAAGAAACCCCCTAACCATTGGCATTTTAGCGGACATGACTCACCCAATAAACGTGACCTTTTTTGATTGGTGCCTGTATTCCATGCCTGTTGTCTTCATTACGTTGCCTCTTGTGTGGCTTGTGTTAATCTTTGCATTCCCGATTGAATTAAAAGATTTTTCAGAAGCGAAAAAAGAAATAAATCGACAGGTAACATCTGAAGGAAAAATAAAGATCCATGAGGTAATTGTCCTTGGAATCCTCATTCTTACAATCTGTTTATGGATTGTTTTTTCATCGTATCAATATTTCGGGTTGGCCGCTATCGCGATTCTAAGCGGCGTCTTATTGTTTTTCTCCGGCTGTATAACCTGGGGTGATGTCGAACAACGGGTACCGTGGGGCATTATCCTTTTGTACGGAGGAGCTATTACTCTGGGCATCGGTATTCAAACCACGGGGGCAGGAGCATGGCTTGCTGATCTTATTTTCAACATGGTCGGTAATAACCTGTATGTTGTGATTCTTATAATGATCCTTTTTACTATTTTACTGACCAATGTGATGTCCAATATCGGTGCGGTCGCTATTTTGTTACCGATTGGTATCGCGGTGGCTGAAAAGACCGGTTTTAGCCCCCTGCTTTCTTCGATGATCATCGCTCTCTGTGGTGGTCTTGCATTTATGCTGGTCATAGGCACACCGGGTAATGCGATTACGTATTCCGCTGGGTATTTCTCGACCCGTGATCTTTTCAAAGCAGGGGTTATCGCAAATGCGATATGTATCGGCATTGTCTTTTGTGTCGCGATATTCTATTGGATCGGAGTCCTCCATCTCGAGGTGGTATGATGAAAAAATTCAGGGACCGAAAAACAGAGGTGAAAGGGAATGGTTTTTAAAAACATACTGATCCCGATTTCTTCTGAGTTTTATTCAAAAGAGGTTTTTGAACAAGGAGCTTATCTCGCAGAACGATTTGAAAGCAAGGTAACCATTGTGTACATCATTGAAGAAAAAACTCTCTCTCAAACTGAAAAACGGACGGATACGTTCCGTACCCGTGTTGAGAAAGAAGAAACAAAGAAAGTCATCATCAACAACCAGCGGCAGACTGCTGATGCCATTGTTTTTGTTGATGCAAAATTGTCCTTTGACCGTAAGGGTATATCTCCTGCGAAAAAAATTATGGAAGGCGAATTTAGTACGATTATCAAAAATGAGATTAAGGATTCTCATTTTGATTTAGTTCTCATGAGCTATGAGAAAGAGTGTCTGCTGAAATATCGCATTCTTAATGATATCGATATCCCTCTATGGGTCGCTGGTACCCCTGGTGGTAAAACGTTGCTTGCGATATGTTCTAATCGCACACCAAACCAGAACGTCCTTCAAATGAGCCAAAAACTAGCGCTATCGCTCAACATGGATCTTTCCCTTTTCTATATCGTTGATGTCGAAGATACCATCGCCTATGATGAACACACTCAACGTTTTGTGAAGATGTCGGTAGATGATTTACTTGATACCGGTCAACGATTTGTTGATGACTTACAAATAAAAGGGATACCCGCTCATATGACGACGGGGAGTGTCGAGGGTAAAACAGTTCAAACCTCAAGACAGCTCAACGCTGGTCTTGTGGTCATAGGCCAGGAGCAGAAACGATATGATATGCTCGGGTTTCCAGTGAAGAGCATAAACCATAAAATCGTCGAGAAATGTAAATATCCAATTTTATTTCTGAAGTAATTACTATTCCTTTTTTTATTCCTTCGAAATGTCATTTGGTCGTCGTCTCAGTAACCGAACAATAATCATAGGTCTAGAGTGCATACGCCAAAGCTTCTTCAGGCGATATCTCTTTGATTCGTTCTTCGTTGACCCATCTATCGAATGTCTGTTCTTCAAGAGGGAATTCAAAATCCTTTTTATGGTCGTACATTCGTACGGTATAGACATCCTTGTTTTTTCCTCGTTCAAACCCGTATAAGACAGCGAATGTAATGGTGTGTTCTTGGTTTAGTTTAAACTCGTAATAATGCCCGACTTTTATTTTCACGTGCGTCATCAGAGTGTTCTTCCTTAGATCATGATTTCATATTCGTTCTTTGCTTAAAAAAGCGACTATGATTGAAAAAAGTGATGTTGAGTGTAAAGAAAATCGAAACCCCCATCAGGAATGAACTCTATTATGCTGAGGTAATGATTTGATTGGCTGCGTACATCCCAGTGATGTATGCCTCTTCCAGTCCAGCGATATTGTAATCACCGATGAGATACATGTTTTTTCCTCTGTCGCTTTCAGTGAGGACATGGCCATGTATTCGTCCTGCAGGGTCCCAGAAGTGATGGGTGATCACCTGAGGGTTGTGAAAATAGTGCTCTAGTGGTGGTTGTGTATCCTTATAGTAGAAAAGATAGGCCCCGTCGCCGAGGTCCGCAATCGATTGGACCATGCTAGGATGGCAGAAGAGTTGGTATGTTTTTCTTGCAATCAGGGGTTTGGGTGTTCCACGGATGTGAAGCATATGGGTGCTTACCGGTGTGTTCATTTCCTTGATGCTAGCGAACTGGCTTGACCAACTGATTTCTGTTGCTAGCACAAGGTTTTTTGCTAAAAACGTATCTGTGTTTGTTTTGATTTTGTACTGATCAGCTGTACGGTTGATGTCGGTCGCAGTGTCTATGAGGATGGTATCCTGAAACGAGGAAGTTAGTGTTTGTTTTTCAAAACGAAAGGCGTAAATCGGGGTGATCAATGGTAAAAGGAATTGGAGGAAACTAAATGCGTTCATGTCAGAAACCGGGGAAAACGTTGTGGAATACAACGCTTTTGAAAGGTATTTGTCTGTCCCTGGTTCAAGTCTGTTTTCTTTTACAAAATCATCTGCGTCTTTAATGTACAAGGAATACAGCAAGGGGTCTGCTTCGATTGCCTTCTTTTGGGATGTTTTCTCAGCGGTTTTTCGAAACGTCTGTAAGGCGTTTCTAAACTGCTTCAGGTGTTGTTTTATCTTCATAAATTGATGCAAATAAAGGAAGAGCCGGGGTCCATAGAATTGATATGCTGTTTCGTTTTCGTGGAAGCAGAAATCGCTTAGTCGAATTCTTGATTGAAGTGTGACAAATGGCAGGACATTCTCATAATCAGAACAGACGAAAAACGCACCGTAATTAGCAGTGCCATCTTCTGAGGTACGAATGCGGCCACCGATATCTTTGCTAATAAGTAAGAAATCTTTTCCATGTTTTTGGAGATGGTTCGCACACGCAAGCCCGGAGATGCCTGCTCCGATGATAATCGTCTCATAGGTCTTCGTAGTCATCGTATTTGTAATATGCTTCCGTCGTTAATTTGTTTACGAATGTACGACTCAGTTACCTGGTGAGAAATTTGTCATCTAAAAGGTTTAAAATTGATAACTTCGGAAGTTTGGTAAAAAGAAGAATTACCAGAGTAGTTTGTAGAAAGATCTTATTTTTCTTGTACTAATTTCAAAAGCGCGATTATCTTTTTTTCATCGATTTCTTTTACTGAAGACACCTTGATGTGTTTCATTGTTTTTCCACTGCCTTCAAATAATTTTTGCTCTGTTTTCGATAATCCTTTAAGTGAAAAACCTAGATTCACATGATCCTTGAGCGCCGCGATGTAATATTTTCCATAAGTGTTTTCTTTTGTAGAACCGTAACAAGGGACTCCTCCATACATTTCTTCATGGATGT
>CAZGIV010000088.1:0-9683 GCA_964526175.1 uncultured Thermoplasmatales archaeon
TAACACCATTATTGAGACGTTTGTCCATTCGTTTTCCCTGTATGGAATGATGTTTTTTGGAGCGATTTTGGTAATCAGTTTGCTTCCAGAAATACTTCCGATTACGATTGTATTATTGCTGGCTTTTGCTCTTTTAGCAATTTATTTTACAAAAAGAGAGTGGGGTGAAAAATTCTTCAAAGTCATTATCACTTATTTTATCCCAAGAAAAATAAAAATTCATTTTAATGCACTTGTTAATACCTTTTATAATGACTTCCCACGGTTTCAGGTGATGATTCTTCCTTTTTTATTAGGTATTATCACGTGGGTAATTGTATTTTCACAAGAGTATTTGATCCTTCTGGGATTAGGACTTGAGATCCCGTATTTTTCCTTCCTTTTACTTTTTCCAATTGCCAATGTAGCAGGTTTTATTCCGATTACCTTTGGAGGGTTAGGAACACGAGAACTTACCGCTATATTCATTTTTACGACGATGTTCCCAGTTGCAGAAGAACAGATTCTTGTGTTATCTTTGGTCGGTTTTTTTGTCACAGACCTTTTCCTTGCATTTATTGGATTTATACTCTCCCTAACTGAATCTCGTATTGCAACAAATTCACTTGGCATTTTTGAATGATATCAGTGTCATCCTCCGCATTTCCTCTGTTGTTCTGCACCCTGGATCTATTTTCAGAAAAAAAAGCATCAACCATCTCGGAGGCTTGCGCGTTTTGCTGCACCGATCCCCGGGATGCTGAGATGTTTTGCTATCCTATCAATAATCTCCGTAGAGACAATCGTTAAGACAAGATAAATGACCGCAATCATTGCAAACACCTCAAGATAACGGAAGGTATGTGCTGCAATGAACTTCCCTTCCGCTGTTAACTCTGAGACTTGGATGATGTACGCAATCGATGAATACTGCAAGAGATAAATAAATTCATTTGACCAAGCAGGTATAGAAATGCGTAACGCTTGAGGGAGGATGACATGTTGGATTGATTGAAGCTTGTTCATACCAAGAGACCGCGCTGCACTCATCTGACCAGATTCGACAGATTGAATTGAGCCCCGTAGATATTCAGCTTGGTACGCTCCACTGTTAAGAGATAATCCAAGTAACGCTGCTTGAAGAGGTGTAAAGATAATACCGACCGAAGGAAGACCGAAATAAATAATGAATAATTGGACAAGAAGGGGGGTTCCACGAATCAGCTCTATATATCCGACACAAAAACCGTTTACGATTTTATTACCATATACCCGGCCAAGCGCAAGGGTAATACCTAAGAAAAAACCAGCGGTAATTGAGATAAAGGTAAGGAGCAGTGTATATCCCAAACCACCCAAGAGATCTGGCAGTGAATTTAAAAAGAATTGAATAAAATCAGTTGCCATTTATCCTCCAGTTTCTTCTTCACCATATAACGCACCAATTCTTCCAAGGAACTCCTTGGTACGTGCCATTTTTGCATTCGTAAACATCTCTTTGGGCGCGCCTTGTTCAACAATAACACCGCCTTCCATGAAGATGATCTCATCAGCGACGTTTCGTGCAAATCCCATCTCGTGAGTAACTACCAGCATCGCTACTTTGCCGCATAGTGATTTCATCACATCAAGGACATCACCGATAAGCTCGGGGTCGAGTGCTGATGTTGGCTCATCAAATAAAATGACATCAGGGTCCATTGCTAATGCACGAGCGATTCCTACCCTTTGCTTCTGCCCACCTGAAAGCTGTGCAGGATATTGAGTTGCTTGTGCCTTTAAACCAACTCGGGTAAGTTCTTGCATTGCTCGCTTTTGTGCTTCTTCTTTTTCTATTTTTTTTACTTTTTCAAGCCCGATGCTGACGTTTCGTAATGCTGTAAGATGATTGAATAAATTGAAATCCTGGAAAACAAATCCTATCTTCTCACGAAATTTGTTGATATTAGTCTTTGGATTGGTTATTTCTTCGCCGTTAAGCCATACGTGGCCCTTGTCTGGAGGACTAAGTTGGTTGATGCAGCGCAGAAGTGTGCTTTTCCCGGTTCCGCTGGGTCCGATGATAACCTTTGTTTGCTCTTTTTTCATGGTAAATGAAACGCCTTTCAGAATCGGGACCTTCCCATATGATTTATAGATATCCTTTACCTCAAGCATGACCATAAAATTTTCTCCTTTGTTTCATCGGTGAGCCTCCGCTTGATATCCTGCCATCTGATATTTCTTTTCGATATAGCGAAGGGTTTTATTTGCGGTAAATACAAGCACGAAATAAATGATTGCGATAAGTAAAAACACGATCAGGACGAGGTCTGGGTCTCTGACTTGGATATATCGACCTTGCCGCATCAATTCAATCACACCAATTCCAAATGCAAGGGAGGTATCTTTCAAAAGAATCGTGAATTCATTTGACCATCCAGGGATTGAGAGTCGAAGCATTTGCGGTATTATCACATGGCGGATAGCTTTTAATTTATTCATCCCAAGCGAGAATGCTGCATGGATTTGACCCTCAGGGATGGAATTGATTGCCCCACGATATATCTGTGCTTGATACGCAGAACTTCTTAAGCCTAAACCAAGCACAGCAGCAGTGAATGCATCGAAATTGATACCAATCTGGGGGAGCCCAAAATAAATGAGAAAGAACAATACTAAAAGAGGTATACCTCGAAGGACTTTTTCATAGATAAGAATTAAATAAGCAAGCGGTCGAGCGGCATAGGAACGACCAGTTGCAAGGACGATTCCAAGAATTGTCCCAAGGATGATACCAAATGCAGTAAGAAGAAGAGTAACAGTAAGACCATCAAAGAGTGAGGGGAGTGATTCTATCAGCGTTTCAAGGGCCAATCAATCACCCCATATCTACGTTACGTTGCAAAATATTTTTCAATAAGATCCGACCAATAGGTTGTTGCCATGACTGCGGTCAATCCCGTGTTGATATTATTTACTAAATCGGTATTGCCTTTTTCCACTGCAAATCCATATGATTCATTCGTGGTGATGTTCAGCACTATTTTAACATTACCATTTTTCTCAAATGCTTTTGCAACCGGTGAATCGATAACGATAGCACCAACCCGAGAAGGCCCAATAATCAAATCTGCAACAGCGTCGGTATATAAGTCATAGCTCCTAAAATCATCAGGATTCAATTTTCCGGTTGCAACAAGTGTATCGTTCACCCAAGCCCAACCTGTCGTCCCAGTTTGAGCACCAACTATGTAATTTTTTAAATCTTCAACGGAAGTTATATTTACGCCAGCACCTACTTTTACGAGCACTGCTTGGTTCGCATCATAATACGCAGAGCTAAAATCAACCTGTTGCAAACGTTCATCAGTAATTGTCATTGCTGCGGCAATCACATCAATCTTCCCAGTTTGTAATGCTGGTATCAAAGAATCAAACCCGATATCTTGGACTTCAACAACATAACCCTGGTCAGTTAGGATCTTTTTAATCAAATCAATATCAAATCCGATTATGTTCCCATTTGTATCTTTGTACTCAAAGGGCGCAAAATCAGCTGACGTGCCTACGATTATTCTATTTTGTGTTTCTTGCGTGCATCCTGATAAGGCAACAACACCTAGAACCATTGCACATACCAAGACCATTGATACTACTTTCTTTTTATCCATATTAAACAACCTCACCCTTTGGTTTAAAACATAATAGATAGAGTATTATTTAAACATTGTAGTTTTTCATAAAAGAGAAATATATGAGAAAAAAAATCTCATTGCTTGGTGAGGTACTCAATGAGCCCTGGTGTGATAACAGGTTTATTTTCAATGATAGGATACCCGAACGGTAATATGGTCGAGTGAATTTGATCATGGATGATTTCTACTTCTCCTGCGATTTCGATATCTTTGAGGTTCAAGCCAAGGCAGATTGCTTTTGTAACAAACACGGCACCATCAATAGAGAGCTGATGCTTTCCAAGATGCCTCGTTTGAAAACTTGTTTTATCACTAATAAGTTTTTTTGTTCGGCCATGCGGTTTTTCGTAACCAAGAAGTCCTCCAATGATGAGTGCATCTGCAGTTGAACAATCCTTTGGAGTAAGAGGTTTCATTGCTTGAGGATCAAGGATGATACATTGTTTATTTGAGAATACGTTTTTTGCTTTTTCTTTTTCAACGAACCCAAGTTTCTTTAAAATTTGTGTGGTTTTATTTTCAGTAACCCTCGTGAAAACAAGATTCTTACCCCAGAGTTTTGCCGCATGTTTGTACTCAAGCAGTAACCATTCAGAAAGGGTTGGTTCGCAGTGTTCGATGACAAGGAGCGGTTGTTTTTTCATAAGTCGAAGAATGCGTACGGACGAAGGGGGTAATAATGGTTCCTGCGAAAAAGTATTTGAATCAAATGAGCATCGATGATGTGGTGCTATGGATAAAGTTGGGACATATGAAATCCAAGCGTTTTCGAAAGCTCGTCAGGATATAACGGTTATTTCACAAGAAGGAAAACGACGGTTGAACATCTATGCGTTATTAGAGATCGATGTGACCAAGGCTCGTGAAACCATCGCTGCTTTAAAAGGAAAAGAGGATATTTCGTTCACCGGTTGGATCATTAAATGTGTCAGTCAAGCAGCCCATGAACATAAACAGGTGAATGCCTATCGATTGGGTCGGAAAAAAATCATATTCTTTGATGATGTTGATATCCCAATCCCGGTAGAACGAGAGGTTGATGGTGAGCAACGGCCGCTTGCCTATATTGTTCGTAAAGCAAATGAAAAAACTGTCACAGAGATCACGAAAGAAATCCGTGTGATACAGCAACAAGCTATTGATACATCGACTGAGGTCCTTGGGGGGGATCTTACTCGTTTGGAGCAATGGATGATTCGTGCGCCATTATGGTTGAAGAAACTAGGAGTCCGTCTATTGAGACAGCGAGGGTTGTTAAAAAAGAAACATCTGGGAACTGTTGGGGTTACCTCGATTGGAATGAAAGGTCGTTTCCCGGGGTGGGTGATTGGGATGGGTGGACCAATTGCGACACTTGTTGCGGTCGGGGGGATTGTGAAGAAACCAGGGGTGATTGATGATCAGATTCTTATCCGTGATTATCTGCATATAACCATTACAGCGGATCATAGTATCATCGACGGAGGTCCGTTGGCGCGGTTTATCTCAAGGCTAACTGAATTATTAGAATCTGGGTACGGTTTATAGAGAATAAAAAATTCAATTACGATAGAACGAGCCTGTTTAACAGACATCATAGAAACAAGTAAACAACAACGTAGTTTACGGTTACATTTCCTTTTGTAATACATATATTGTCCAGGGCGCAATCTGTGTCTCATTGACCCAGCGATATGGTTCCTGACCTGTTGCTAATGGTTTATAGGTATTGATGATGCGTAACCCTGCGTTTTTATACACTTTTTTATACTCGTCCACAGAGCAGAAAATATCATCACAGGGTCGGGTATCTTTTATATCGGTCGTAATGATGCGAACGATATCGCCACTTTTTGCCTTTGCATTGCCGGGGAAGTCCTTTGTGGTAAACGATGCCCATTCATGGGTGTATATCTCTGGTGATGAGACAAGGTTTATTATGCATCCGTTTTGTTTTAAAAGCATTGATAAACCTTTAAAGAGCATGATTTTTTTATTCATAGTTGGGATATTATCAAAGGTGAATGCTGAGAGAACAAGATCAAAGGATGAGGGGAGTAATCGATCAAAGTCACCATCAACGATACGGTGGTAATCTCCTGTTGGGTCAAGTTGTTGTGCGATGGTTATCATCTCTTCCGAGATGTCGATTCCAACAGTGTTAAATCCAAGCGTTTGAAGAAACCGCGTCGAGCGGCCGGTACCACAACCGAAATCGAGGGCGTTTTTTCCGCAGGTATAATCAGAGATTATCCTTGGGAGGTCTCTATAGGCGAGATAGTAGGTTTTATCAAACTTAAGTGTTGCGTATGCTTTTGCTCGTTGTGAGTCTTTATAGATGTTTGAAAATTTCTTTCGAGTGCCTTTTTTCATCGGAGATGTTGGTACATTATTTCGGTTTAAAATAAGTTTTTATTGTGATTCTCATAATTGAAAAAGGTCCATTATATAATGGAATCAGTATTCAGTATATTCTGATTTATCAGAAAAGGTTAAATGTTCTGATTTATATCATTGGCAGTAAGGTAAAGATTATGTCGAAAAAAAACAAAACAGATTCCTGCTGTCCTCCGAAGAATCAACCAGCAGGGTGCTGCACAGTCGAATCCGTCGTAAGCGTTGACGACAGGGGACAGATGGTCCTCCCAAAGGAACTTCGAGAAAGAGCTCACATTAACGCTGGTGATAAGCTTGCGGTAGTTGCCATGGAAAAGGATGGAAAAATATGTTGTTTATCATTAATTAAAGTAAATGATATCGAACCTATGGTCAAAGAGATACTTGGTCCGATCATGAAAGAAATACTCTAAAATCAGAGATGAGTTCTATGGAAGATAAAAAAATGAAAAAGAAGGTACGAGAAGGATATGCGAAAATTGCCAAACAAGAATCAACCTGCTGCGGATCAGCAAAGGTGTGCTGCGGGAAGGCAAACTCACCTGAAGAGATCAGTAAAAAAATCGGCTATACCGAGGAGCAATTACAATCAGTTCCTGATGGGGCGAACCTTGGGTTAGGTTGCGGAAATCCCACCGCCATTGCATCCCTAAAAAAAGGCGAGGTTGTTCTTGATCTTGGATCTGGTGCAGGGTTCGATTGTTTTCTTGCGGCAAACAAGGTAGGGAACACTGGGAAGGTCATCGGCGTTGATATGACACCTGAGATGCTTAGTAAGGCTCAAGAAAACGCGAAAAAAGCTGGATATCATAACGTCGAATTTCGCTCCGGGGAAATAGAAAACCTCCCGGTTGAAGATAACTCTGTCGATGTCGTCATCTCCAATTGTGTGATCAATCTTTCCCCGGATAAAAAGAAGGTGTTTCAGGAAGCGTTTCGGGTGCTAAAACCCAAGGGAAGAATTGCGGTATCCGATATTGTTTTACTCAAAGACCTCCCTGTAATAATTAAAAATTCTGTTGAAGCATATGTTGGCTGTATCTCAGGCGCTATTCACAAAGATAAGTATCTACAATTACTCAGGGACGTTGGTTTTACCGGGATAACAGTGACGAATGAAACCTCATATCATCTTGAAGTAATGATTAGCAAACCAAGAACACAATCTGTCCTAGAAGAGACAGGTATTACGCTAGAAGAATTTAAAAAATTCGGAGGGTATTTTGTAAGTATAAAGGTCATGGGTAAAAAACCCTAGTAACCTTTGGTAAGTAGGTAGCTTACTGTTGATAAAAATGAAAGGCAACTGAGATTGGTTTACTTGTTTTAATAAAAAGTGCTTCGTTTTAGTTGTTCAAACCCCTGTTGTCACTCTGATTCTCCATTGAAATAAGTAAAAAAAAAAAAAAAAAAAAGATGGTACTAGTATTTTCTATATCATTTCACCAATCTCTATACCCTGATTTTCATCAAGAAATATTGAATCAATCTCTGTTGTAAGGGTATCTTGAGGTATATCCCCACTCGTATCGGTTTGGTGGTTATCGATAGTTGTTGATTGGTTGAAACATGCGTAGGAAACAGTCACAGTAATTAGGAGAATTAACAGAAAAATAAGAGAGATTATTTTTTTATTCATCTCATATCACATCCTATGAGGGTTCTCCTATGGCCGTCTTCCATGGCCATTCCCGAGCCCATGGTGTTTTATGTCTTCCATCGATACATGTGCCTGTATTTTTCTCTTAATGTTCTCCTCTTTGACCTCGGAGAAAATCATTTGTCGCTTTTCTTTTGTCATTTGATTTACTAATTTATGGAGTTGAAGCTTTGCTTGGTTTATGGTGATGTTCCCATTGATGTATTCATTGAGTAAAGTGGTGTTCGTCTCACCGATAATCCCATATAATCTATAGAATTGATTTCTATTGAATTGCCGAATCCAATGCTGGAGTCTTAAACTACAATTCTGGAGTTCATCGCTGGTTATATTTCTCAGTCGTTGTTGTATCATTTTGATTGTCTGATCATCGAGTAGTGCTCGTATCGTATCTCGGAATTGTTTCGTGAGATTTATTGTTTCATTTTTTAGTAAGACGAAGATCTGCACTGTATTGTTCGCAGCAGGATCTGCTACTCGGACTTCATCAAGAACACCGCTGAGATTTGTAAGGATTGCCTCAAGCGTGGTGGTATTTACATCAAGCCCCTTGAGCACCTGGACGACCATAGCTCCTTTGAGTATGTTGGTTATTAGTGCTTTTTCCAATTGTAGTAACCGGACTTGTGCTCCTAAGGAGTTGTTCATGATCTCTATTTCATGTTCTGTTTCGCTATCGAAGGAACCATCATTGAAGGAGCCATCGTGCTCTGTCTCGTTTTCAGAAGAAACATTTTGATCAGATCCTGATTCATTGAATTGATTATGTGTTTCATTCTCATTTTCAAAGTTACCTTGGGTATGGTCACTTGCCTCATCTGCAAATGCTAATGAAACGATAGACGTCATCAGCATCAGCACCAGTAAGAGATTGGTTATTTTTTTCATGTCATTCACACCTTTTGTGTGCCATTTCATCATGGCGTTAGATAAGTATTGGATGAAACAACATATCTATTTTCACCGGAACATAACGGAACAAGCTGAGACTACGATGAGAAACCCTATGGTTTTTTCAATCGAATAAGATTTGACATCCCTATCTGTTCTTTCTCTATCAGTCCTCTCCGCTCTAAACCACGGACGTTCCTTGAGACCGATGCCTTTGGTATTTGTAACTCTTTTTGGATATCGGTTTGCGTCAACGGAGTGTTCCTATCATGCAATAACTGCATGATTTGTTTCTGTCGGTGATTTAACCCTTTAATGTCCTGGAGAGGTTCTTTTATTTCAACCTTTGTGTGCATTCCTTTGTTTTTTTTCTCGTTTAGAAACAAAATAAACAGAAGAACAGACACAACGATAATTGCTGGGAATAAAAAGAGATAAACGATGTTTTCTTGGAAGAGCGCATTATCCGTATTTTGTATCTGATATTGGATGATGACCGATAATGATTCATTTTCCCCAAATCCTCTAACGATGAGATTCCCAAGGCTTTCCTCGATGCGGATGGACCCTGATGATTTAATGTAGGTAATCGAGGATCCTTTTGGTAATGTGATAACGTACACAAAATCAGAGAACATTTCAGCTTTCGTGATATTTAATAGCCAGTGGCTCTGTTGTTTCGAGGTATATTTCTCTGTGTTTTGTATAGTGAGGTTCGGGTAATTGGTAAGTCCTCCAATGTCGACAAAACCGGAAAAATCAACCGTGATGGCAAGGTCTGCATAATAGTCTTCCGCTTGAAGAGAGGGTGCCAGAGATAGTGTAATAATGATAAGTACGGTCAAAGGAAAGAATATTGTTGTATATTTTGATTTTTCTCCCATCGCATCTCCTTGTAAGATATTCTGGATAAGTGTTTTTTCTTTTTTTCCTGAAATGAAGTGGATTATTATTAAAGTTTCTTCTTAAAAGAATACGAGGATTAGATCAAGAAGAAATATTCATTTGCCTTGCCACGGTTTACAGTTCTTCTGCAAGATAATAAGCGGCTTTGGCTCATAATTAATATCCAAGAACCGCATATCCTCTTGCACGAGGGA
>CAZGIV010000089.1:0-9600 GCA_964526175.1 uncultured Thermoplasmatales archaeon
ATCAAGGAAAAAAATACAAAAAATTTAAGAGGATGACAAGATTCCTTATTTTGGTAGAGTTCTGGCGGGATTATGAATACACAGAAACCACCATCCAAACAAAAGTCGATGAAAAATCAAGCTCCTACAATGAACGAGGATTTGAAACAATGGGTTTCTGCAGAAGAACAAGTCGATATCTCAAAAACGATACATGAACGATTAAAAGATAAGAAACCAAAAGGAAAATGTAACATCTGTCGGATTCATCCGGCAAAATCCATCTGTATTAAATGTGGGAGTTCTGTGTGCAGCTCTTGTTATTTCACCATGGTTGGATTGTGTCAAAACTGTCTCTCGAAAGAAACCATCGAGAAATGGAAAAATAAAAAAACAGATTGGAAAAAGATCCTTGAAGTCGATTGGGTTGATTAGATCTTTTGTTCTCGCTTCAATCGTTCTCCTTCTACGTATAATGCAAACATCGCTCGTGCTGCCCTCCATGATGATGGGTAGATAGGTACTCCAACAGCCTTCAGATCAAGGACTAGATCTTCGAATTCTTTTCCTCCCACCCAGCAGCCAAGTATTGGTTTCTTGTATTCATGATGAAGTTTCTGCTGGTGAACCATCTTTAAGATCGCACCTGCGTATTCCCGTGGCCGTGCGTACCCCGCATGAACCGATGCAACGATGATACCATCGATGTTTTCATCCTCAAGAAGCGCTCGAGTCGATGCCCAATACCGATAAAAACCTGCATCTGCGACAAGATCCACAGGATTATTGGGTTTGACAAGACCCGGGACGATTTTTTCGATTTTACTAAATGTCTTTGGAGATAGTTTTGGGATGGTCAGACCATTTTCTTCACATGCGTCTGTCAGGAGAATCCCTAGTCCGCCTCCGTTGGTGATGATGCCAATTCGATTACCTTTTGCTGCAGGCTGCCCTGCAAGAGCACGGGCCATGTCGAACAATTCCACGACATCACGACAACGGATCCCGCCTGCTTGTTTGATTGCAGCACTATACAACTGGTCACTACCTGCCATCGAACCGGTATGGGACGCAGTCGCCCTTGCACCAGCTGCACTCCTTCCCGCTTTCACGACAAGAATAGGCTTGTTGCAAGCCTTGATGCTGTTCATGAAATCACGTCCATGGCGGATCCCTTCGATATATAACCCGATCACCTTGGTGTCCGGGTCTTTGCTGAAATAATCCACAAGATCGTCATCATCGATGTCGAGTTTATTTCCTACGCCGATGATCTTTGAAAGTCCGACAAACTCGTTGTTCGCTAAATAGATCATACCCATTCCCAGTGCACCGCTCTGGCTGATAAGAGCAAGGTTCCCTTTTCGTGGCATCCCAAAAACAAAGGAAACGTCTAAGTTAACCGATGCGTTTTTGTATCCCATGGTGTTTGGCCCAAGGAGTCGTATCCCTGTTCCTTGCACGAGTTTTTTAATGGTTTCTTCTCCTTCATGATTGCCAATTTCACTGAATCCCGAGGTGATGATGATAACCCATTTGACGGTTTTTTTCACACAATCTTTAATAATCTCTGCAACGAGTGGAGCTGGCACCGCGATCATTACTAGATCAATCGGATCAGGGATATCGGTGAGCTTCTTGTAGCATTTCAACCCAAGGATGATATCTTCGTTTGGATTCACCGGATAGAGTTTACAGGGGTAATCGGAGATGAGAATGTTTTTTAATGAGGCATGTCCGATTTTTGTCTGGTTTTTTGAAGCACCGACAACTGCGATACTTTTCGGGTTGAAAAACGTCTCAAGTGATTCTGTCATGATATCTTCCTCTCTTACACTTTTTTTTTGAAATTCCCTTTTATTACTTAAACATACTGAAATAATAGATATATTTCTTTGAATATCTAATCATATATATTTCTTCATGAGGCTTATGACCTCTGCACTGGTTCTAGCCTGCCGATACTCCTCTAGTGGCTCTTTATTTAACTCCAGAAACCGATGACCCCAAGTATAAATTCGTACAATCTCGGTTGCCTGGGCGACTTCATCAAGAATATACAACGCTGCTGCAAACGCCTCAAGTGTACTTAATTGATAAGGCTTCCCATAATTCACTGGGTTTGCCGCCAGAACAAACGGTAACGCACGAGACACCATCGTTGTCTGAAGAGATTGAAACGTCTGTTCAGCGGTCTTCCATGAACAATCCAACGCAACAAGCCCATGCTTTTGCGCCATCGCTACATCTTCATGCGACAGACTCTTTTCCGCAAACGGGTTTAACAGAATCGCATGATAGGGTAACCTCCGAATAGTTTTCTCAAGAGCCGCAAACCCGAACCTATGCAGTTTCTTCGCAGTACACTTCTTCGGGTCATCTTCATTTGCATGATAGACGACCAACCGTACGGGCCTCTTCATTCAAAAATCCTCACATCAAGCACCATGTGATTCACCCTTGGGGCATACGATTTAATCTCATTTAACTTAAGTACATCAACAGAACGATGATACATGTTTGCTACCGTTTCAATATGGGAAATTGGTTGGTCCGGAATAAACTCAACAGGCACCAGTTCATGGTAATGCAGAACCCCGGTGTGGTTTCTCAAACACTCAAGAGCAACCCGTAAAAACCCCTGTGGATCCTTCAAATAACCTAGAATCACTCGATCTGCACAATCCTTCGGAGCGATCCTTCGATTATCGCCTAACAATGGTTCTACGATTGCACTGACCTGATTCAATACCACGTTCGAACAGAGATATCTGTACGCAACCGGATTCATCTCACAGGCAAATATTTTCTTTGGTTTACTGTACACCGCCATCGGAAGCGTGAAATATCCGATTCCAGCAAACAAATCAACCACGGTTTCATTCTTGTTTGCAACCGTCCCCATCCGTCGTCGCTCAGTCATATTCCCTGAAGAAAACATGATCTTTTGCGGGTCTAATTTAAAGCGAATTCCGTTCTCAGAATGAATCGTTTCCGTTTCAGAAGAACCAAAAATCACCTCAACAACCGGGTTCCGATAGACCCCTGAAATCCCACCCGTATCATTCAACGCAGTCTTGCAACCAAGGACCTCTGCATACGCTTTTCCAATAATCTGTTTGTATTGAATCAGCTCCTCAGGAATTTTAATCGTCACCACCATGCCGATTTTTTCCCATTTCTCGGGGAGACGATTGATCATCTGAGAAGGAATGAATGCTGATAACGTTTTTTTAATACTCATAAATGGTGTCATTCGCATTTCATTTTCTTACATACCGCACCCCTATAAAACCTCATCCCTCTGGCTCCAACAACTCTATGTACTGCAAATGGTATTCGCAGAATGGATGGCGGAGTTATTCCCTTATTTACCACGAAAAAACCAGGAAGAAATCATTCAGAAAATCACCGATGCATTAATCCATAGGAGGCAATTTATTTTTGAGTCCGGGACCGGTTCTGGTAAAACCATCTGTGTTCTCGCCGCGACACTCACCTACGCATTAGAAAACAATAAAAAAATCATTTATAGCACAAGGACAAATGCACAACAACAACAAGTCATCCTTGAACTCCGTGCAATAAAAAGGAAATCGAAGGACACGCGGATCTATGGCGTGGGAATGCAAGGTCGCGGAAACATGTGCTTGCTTGCGCAAGATGACCCCGAGATCCAGAACGGGAACTCAGAGGAACTGTCAAAGTTCTGTTCGTATCAAAAAAAACTTGCACTCTCAGAAAAAGGCAAAGGATGCAGTTATTATAGAAAATTCCTTGGTGACAAAGATGCTGTTGAAACGATCAGGGAATGGACCCAAAAGCACCTCCCCACGGCAGAAGAATTCATCGATACCTGTGAAAAACAAGGACTTTGCCCCTATGAGATCAATAAACTCATCGTCCATGACGCCCTCGTAGTCGTCGTCCCTTATGTCTACGTGTTTGACAAATCGATTCGCATCAAGCTCTTCGACTGGTTATCCATCTCTGAGGAGGATGTGATCCTTGTTGTGGATGAGGCACATAATCTTCCGGATTACCTCAGAGAATTATTCTCAGCGGAATTAAGCACTTGGATGCTTACCAGCTGTCTGAGCGAAGCAGACCAGTTTGGAAATCCCTCACTTGCGGATGGGCGAGTCTCTGTAACAGCGTTCTGTAAAGAACTCATGGATGTTGTCAATGTCCTCCGTGACACCTATATCTATGGGATTCTTGAGGGTGGTATCCGACGGATCAGCGCCGAAAAAAACGATGCGATGATCCCTTCCCATGAACTTGAGGTAGAGATTCTCTCACGATTAAAAATCACCAGTAAAACTCTCAAAGACATCATCAGCGACCTCTATGCATATGGAGAAAAAATTCAGGAGTATAAACAAAAAGGAGGAAAACTCCCCCGCTCATATCTTCACAGTCTCGGGGTGTTCCTTGGTTTTTGGACGACGATTGAGATGGACCAATACATCAAACTCATCGTCGATGCTGGTCAAGGGAAAAACCCGCGGGTGGAAGCCTTTTGTCTCGATCCATCCCTTGGCACGGAGATCCTTACGCAAGTCCACAGCAGCATCCATATGTCAGGAACATTAGAACCATTAGATGAATATCGGGACTCACTTGGACTTCCTGTAGAAACAAGAATGGCAACATACCCCTCACCGTTCCCCCCTGAAAACCGGAAGATCTTTTTTATTCGCGATGTCACCACCCGATACGATGAGCTGATGAAAGATAAAACCATCATGACCCAGATGTGGAAACATGTCAGTGACATCTGTAACAGGTTCGAGAGAAACACCATGGTGTTCTTCCCAAGTTATAACACGCTAGCGATGTTTCGGAAAAACGGGCATTTCGCAGAGATCCAACGCTGCCTGTACGTCGAAGAACAACACATGTCACAATCAGAGCTTATGGACCTGGTCACCGATTTCAAATCCTGCGGGGATGGAAATGGGAATGGTGCCGCACTTTTTTCAGTGATGGGTGGGCGGATCAGCGAAGGAATGGATTTCCCTGCAGAACAACTTGAGATAGCAGTTATTGTTGGTATCCCCTATCCAAAGCCAACCGCACGTCAGCGTGGTTTACTAAACTATTATGATTTGAAGTTCGGGAAGGGTTGGGAGTATACCGTTCAGGCACCTGCTGCACGAAAGATGCTTCAAGCCATTGGCCGGTTGATTCGCAATGAAAATGATAGAGGGATTGCCATTATTCTTGATAAACGCGCACCACGATTTCATCAGTATATTAAAGAGATGCGTGAGTCACGGGATCTCGTCGCTGATATTGATAAGTTCATGAACGTATAATTCGTCTGTGGAAACGTAGCAATTCCTTTAAAAGACAACTGCATTCGTACTACGACGTTGGAATTGGTTCGGCGGGTGAGGCTGATGAATCATGGGATTACAGAAACTCTCTAAACTTGTCCTTGAAGACGGATCGATATTTTCTGGGTTGTCCTTTGGTTCACGACGTCCTGTTGCTGGAGAAGTGGTATTCAACACAGGGATGGTTGGATACCCAGAGAGCCTCACAGACCCATCGTATAAAGGACAGATCTTAGTCCTTACCTATCCTTTGATTGGGAACTATGGCGTCCCTGGTGATGAAAAAGAACATGGTTTACTGAAGTATTTTGAATCTGATACCATTCAGGTTGAAGGATTAATCATCGCAAATTACTCCGCGGAGTATTCTCATTGGAATGCAAAGAAATCACTATCTGATTGGATGAAACAATGCGATGTCCCAGCACTCACAGGTATTGACACAAGGCAAGTGACGAAAAAATTACGTAAGAAAGGAACACTTCTTGGGAAAATAATTCATGGACACGAAAAACTATCGTTTCATGACCCCAATAAACAAAACCTAGCCAGCCTTGTAAGTGTCAAGGAACCAGTTATCTATAGAAAAGGGGAACGCAGAATCCTTCTTGTTGATTGCGGGGCAAAAAACAGTATCATCAGAGCATTTCTCAAACGAAATTTCACTGTTATTCGAGTCCCTTGGGATTATGATTTTTCAAACGAAGACGCTCATGGTATCGTTCTGTCCAATGGACCTGGTGACCCAAAGAAATGTAAAGAAACCATTGCACATGTAAAAACTGCGTTATCGAAAAACATTCCAATCCTTGGGATTTGTCTTGGATCACAGATTCTTGCCCTTGCCGCTGGGGCAAATACCTACAAACTGAAGTACGGTCATCGCAGTCAGAATCAACCATGCATCGAAGCAGGGACAAACCGTTGTTATATCACCTCTCAGAATCATGGCTACGCCGTGTATGCTGATACATTACCACAGGATTGGCGTGAATGGTTCTCCAATGGAAATGATCAGACCAATGAAGGAATAAAACATGTTTCCAAACCGTTTTTTGGTGCACAGTTTCACCCTGAGGCATCCCCTGGTCCTGATGATACTGAGTTTTTATTTGATTTATTTGTGAGAGCGATGAAATGATGAATCAGAGGAAACCACGATGGAAAAAGATTCTTCTTCTTGGTTCTGGTGCGATACGGATAGGGCAGGCTGGAGAGTTTGATTACTCTGGCAGTCAAGCAATTAAAGCGTTGAAAGAAGAAGGCGTCAAAACGATTTTAGTCAACCCAAATATCGCAACGATTCAAACCTCTGATTATCTCGCAGATAAAGTATATTTCTTACCGGTGACTGCATGGTTTGTTGAAAAAGTAATTCAAAAAGAAAGACCTGATGGTATCTTACTTGGTTTTGGTGGTCAAACCGGACTCAATGTTGGCTTAGAACTCTATACAACTGGGGTGTTAAAAAAATATAAAGTCACTATTCTTGGGACGCCAATTGAGGCTATTCAAAATACCGAAGATCGAGAACTCTTTGTAAAAAAAATAAAGGAAATCAACCTTAAGGTCCCTCTCAGTAAAGCCGTAAAAACTGTTCAAGAGGCGGTTATGGTTGCTGAAGAAATCGGATACCCAGTGATGTGCCGGATTGCATACGCGTTAGGTGGTCTTGGCTCCGGTGTTGCTTCGAATAAAAAACAATTAATTGACCTAACCGAAAAAGCATTTTCCCACACGAATCAAATCCTCATTGAAGAGTACCTTGGTGGCTGGAAGGAACTGGAATATGAAGTCGTGCGTGATCGATACGATAACTGTATCGTGGTCTGTTCCATGGAAAATATCGATCCCATGGGGATCCATACAGGTGAAAGCATTGTAACAGCACCGGTACAGACCCTTACATCTTCTGAAAATTTCATGTTACGTTCACTTTCCATTCAAGTGATTCGTCATCTGGGGATTGTCGGTGAGTGCAATATCCAGTTTGCGTTAGATCCACAATCTGAAGATTATCGGATTATTGAGGTGAATGCGCGGTTGAGCCGCAGCTCTGCTCTTGCGTCAAAAGCAACCGGATATCCTCTCGCGTTCATCGCAGCAAAACTCACTCTCGGATATAGTCTAACTGAGATTCAGAACAGCATTACTGGTGAAACCTCCGTGTGTTTTGAGCCAGCGTTGGATTATGTTGTCGTGAAATTCCCACGATGGGACCTTCAGAAGTTCAGACGGGTAAGTCTTCGTCTCGGCTCAGAGATGAAATCAGTTGGAGAGGTCATGGCGATTGGCAGGAGCTTTGAGGAAGCCTTGCAGAAAGCAATTCGAATGCTTGATATCGGGATGAACGGACTGGTAGGAAACACCCTTGAGTTTTTAGATTTAGAATCAGAGCTCTCCGAACCTTCTGATAAAAGGATGTTTGCTATTGTCGAGGCATTGAAAAGGAACTACTCTGTCGAAGATATCGCAAGACTAACAAAAGTAACACCTTGGTTTCTTTATAAGATGCGAAACATCGTAGACATTGAAAAGCAACTCAAGCAGTATGATCTTTCTAAGGTCTCTGCTGCGTTATTCAAAGAGGCGAAACAAAAAGGTTTCTCAGATTATCAGATAGCATTTCTAACAAAAAGTATAGAGTCTGACGTACGGAAACGACGGAAAAAACTAGGGATTATCCCGTTTGTAAAACAGATTGATACCTTAGCTGCAGAATATCCTGCAAAAACCAATTATTTATATCTGACGTACAACGGAAGTATCGATGATATCGATTGTAAAGAAAAACATCAGGTCATTGTCCTCGGGGGAGGAGCATATCGGATTGGTTCATCGGTAGAGTTTGACTGGTGTTGTGTCACCGCTGTTTCAACATTGCGAAAACTAAAATACAAGACCATTATGATTAATTGTAACCCTGAGACGGTCAGCACCGACTATGATATTTGTGATAAATTATATTTTGAGGAACTCACCTTCGAACGTGTCTTAGATATCTGTGAAAAAGAAACACCACTTGGGGTGATTATCTCGATGGGTGGGCAGATTCCCAACAACTTAGCAATCCCCTTGCATGAAGCTCATGTTCCTATTCTTGGGACCTCCCCGCAGGATATCGATATCGCTGAGGATCGCCATAAGTTCTCAGCACTCCTTGACAGGCTTAGAGTCGATCAACCAGAATGGAATGAGCTGACTAGTTTAGATGCCGCCGAAGAATTTGCTAGCAACGTCGGATATCCTGTTCTTGTCCGACCAAGTTATGTGCTCAGCGGTGCAGCAATGAGCATCGCATTATGTAAAAATGAACTACGAGAATATCTTAAAAAAGCATCTGAGGTCAGTAAGAAATATCCGGTTGTCATCAGTAAATTTATCACTGGTGCTAAGGAAATTGAGATCGATGCGGTTGCTGATCATGGGAAACTGTATTGTTATGCGATCTCTGAACATGTCGAAAACGCAGGTGTTCATTCTGGTGATGCAACAATAGTGCTTCCTCCGCAACGGACCTATCTTGAAACAATGCGACGGGTGAAAACCATTGCAAAGAGTATTGCCGCTTCCTTAAAGATCACTGGTCCGTTTAACATCCAGTTCATCGCGAAGGACAATGATGTCAAAGTCATTGAATGCAATCTTCGCGCCTCACGAAGTTTTCCGTTTGTCTCCAAAGTCTTTAAGATTAATTTTGTTGAGCTTGCGACGAAAATCATCCTGGGGAAACATGTCCCTCGTATCGATCGATCCGCTTTTGATTTGGATTACGTCGGGGTGAAAGCATCGCAGTTTTCGTTCACTCGTTTAAAAGGATCTGATCCAATCCTTGGTGTTGAGATGACATCAACTGGGGAAGTCGCCTGTCTTGGTGATGATTTCAACGAAACCTTCCTGAAAAGTCTTCTTTCTGTCGACTTCAAACTACCGAAAAAAACCATACTCCTCTCCACTGGACCAGTTGATACCAAAGCAGATTTTCTCTCCAGTACTCGTATCCTAAAGAAGATGGGGTACACCTTCTATGCAACAAAAGGAACCGCTGAGTTCATGAAGGCAAATGGTATAGATGCTGAAACCCTTTCCTGGCCCCTTGATGAGAACGAACCAAACACACTGACGTATCTAGCTGAAGGAAAAATCGATTTGGTCATCAATATCCCAAAGAACATCGAAAAAGAAGAACTTGAAAACGATTACCTCATCCGACGGAAAGCCGTAGATTTTAATATCCCACTTATTACAAACGTTCAGCTTGCGAAACGATTTGTTGAAG
>CAZGIV010000090.1:0-7134 GCA_964526175.1 uncultured Thermoplasmatales archaeon
ATCTCTCATCGAATAAAAATTATCTCTATGAAGCATGGATTCAATATACATCAGGCAATTCTACCATCAACCAGAGCGGAGGGATAAAACTTTTTACAACGCAGATCGATGCCATGGGAATTTGGCACTTCGATGAACTTTTAGGAGTAAAAACCTTTGATTCCTCTGGGCAGTATCCACCTAATGATGGTATTCTTAGACCAAATGAAATACGTGGACCTCAACGATTGGACGCTGAATTGAATCATTCAGCTAAATGTTTGTACGTCGATGGTATTGATGATACTGTTGAAGTGGCTAATTCAAATACCATAAGCGTTACCAATGAATGTACCCTTGAAGCATGGATTAACCGTTCAGGTCATAGTGATGGATTAATCGGTACACCTGTTCAATCCTCTTTATCACAATTCGGAGACTATACATTAGGGTGTAATGATCCTTGTATAATACCTGTAAGTGGGAATATCTATGCTCTTGTTTCTACAAATGAAAATTCGTTAGGCTATCTTTGTACACTCAATATAACGAATGCAGGAGATATTGTTGAGAATGTGTCGACATCAGCGTGTTATATCGATCTTTTTAATTTTGATGCCTCTTGTAAAACCCCAAAAATCATTCAAGTGACTGGAGGGAGCGGGATCGTCGCTATCGTGTACACCAAACCCAGTGCAGGAAACCAACTATATATCAAAACAGTACAAATTTTTAATGACGGACGTATCAATAAAACTGCAATTAACACTCGTGTTCTCGATGCAGGTCTTTCAGCTGCACCTGATATTATCTACAAAAGTAACAACGTGTATGCAATAGTATATGCGATAAATGCAGCTAACACCGGGGTATTAATTTCTGTAAATATCTCCAATATTGGAACGATTTCACCAGTGAATAAGAAATTAATTTTTGCGGACATCATGATAGAACCAGAAATTATTAAGGTTGTTAGCAGTTTTAATATCTACGTCATCGTGTATAATTGTATAGGGGATGACGGTGGATTACGAACAGTAAAAATTACAAATACCGGTGTATTATCTGATGTTTCTTTCCATGTCTGGTTTGATGACGACGATGGTGGGAATCCAGAAATCATCAATATCAAAGATGATATCTACGCAATTGTCTACGCTGGTCCAATATTAAGACAGTCAGGAGTTTTAAAAACGATTGAAATAAAATCTGATGGTACCATTACCCTTAGCCGTACTATCCCACCACTTGCAAACACAATAGATCAAATCACTTTTGAAATGAGTGTAGGGAATAGTATTCGCTCTCCTCATATTCTTCCGTTACATGGTGCAAATCATTTTTACGGTATTTCCTACAGCATTGATTCACCTACGGCAAACCTCTGGGGAAAAATAATCACAATCAATATTCAGAATAACGGCAATATTGTTGTCTTATCCAAGAAAGATGTGACGTTCGAACCATTCCTATGCTCAGCAGCATATTTCATTCCGATAGCTAATGATGTCTATAGTGTTGTGTACCGAAGCGATTCTGGAGATGGTGTCATAAAGACCATAAAGATAGGAGATGATGGGCATATCCACAGTAACCCTATCCTTGATATGGAGGAAATCGGTGGTCTCAAATGCTATGCCCAAGACGAAGTTCTCACCTCAGACAGCCGCTATGTTGCAGATGTCTTTCGGGAAACTGATGCGAAATTGGTGCTGAAAACAGTACAAATAAACACGACGACGAAAACCATAGCGCATACATTTACTGATTCGTTTACTATTGAACTGGGTTATACATCATCCAACGGGACCTTCAATGCGTCGTATGTACCTAGAATTATCCCCGTTAATAATGATGTCTATGCAATCGCGTATTGTCAGTATATGACAACTCCGACGTTCCATCATGGTAAAATTATCACCGTAAGAATCAATGCAACCGGATGCATCTCTCTTATCGAGCGATATAGATTTGACACGAATTGTATGAATACTCCTTTTTCATTTACTCCCATAAACAAGAGCAACGGTTTTTATGCAATCGCCTATCAACTCTATAGTACATCGCAAGGAAAGATAGCAACAATAAAAATAGGGAACAACGGACATATTTTCGGCGTCCAAGACTCATATGTTTTTGAAAGTCTCCGCTGCCGGGAACCATATCTGGTTCCTGTTAATGGAAACGTATATGCTATTATTTATCGTGATTCTCTTACATCGAGTACCTATGGACGATTAATGACTCTGAGCATCTATGGAAACAATGGTACTATCAAAAAAAGTATTATCGATCTATGGCAATTTACGACCTCTTGCTATCATCCGACTATCATAAAGGTTGATACAAACACTTTTACTTGTGTGTATTCCCAATATGCTTCCTCACGATATTATGCGTATGTTACGACCCTTAAAATAGCGGACAACGGTGTTATCAGCAAAACTTGGATTGATTACTTAGAATTTATCAGACGATATTATACAGATAATTATCTCGCTCAACAACCAGAAATATTCAAAGTCTACGATCGAGTCTATGCAATTATTTCAAAGGACCTTCCAGATCCCTGGAATACCTATCAATACAATGGATGGATTACAACCTTACGGATTGGTGAAAATGGTGATATCATAGACTCGGTTGATGGTGCCATTCAAATTTCAACAAGTCCGAGGATAAACAGCTATGACTTGCGAATAGTACCATTGACCAACGATAGTTATATCGCTATCTATGGAGGGACAAACAATGATTTATACCAATGTGTCATTCGAATTCCTCTCGGTGAAACCAGCCGAACGATATTCTCAAAAGCTGGATCATACATAATCAAAGCAGATAAAACAAAGGTTTTCGTAACTTTTACCGATTCTAATAACGTACAGTATACACTTTCAGCGGATCTTGAAAACAACTGGAACTATATTGTGAGTACCTATGATCGAACTACGATGAACCTTTATCTTAATGCCAACTTTATCAGCTCACTTCCCCTTGGTTCAAAACCGATAAAAGTCACGACAAATAAATTGTATTTTGGAGAGTACAACGGGTACTATGATGAATTTTCTTTGTATGCTGCTGTTCTAACACCAGCTAAAATAACACAAAATTACAATTATAATCGTCCTTCATAAGAAAAATAAAGGTGGTAGAGTGAAACATATGCGAAAACTAATACAAACTATTAAAAAAAAGGATGAAGCAGTCGCTGGTATTGTTGTCGCGGTGATGATCGTAGGGCTTGTTCTTGCCGTGATTTCAATTATACAAACAATCTATGTTCCAAAATGGATGGAATCACGAGAAGCTGAACATATGGGTGTGGTATCAGATCAGTTTTCACAACTAAAATACGCTGTGGATACCCAGATTGCTATCAAAGGAAATACTCCAATATCATCCTCAATAACGTTAGGTAGTAGAGAGCTTGGGTTCTTCATATCAAATAAAGCATTTGGTCGACTCGCGTTAATCTCAAATGGATGGGCGTATCGGATCACTCGAACCGTAGGAGATACGTACGAAGACAATTATGGAGTCCTTCGTTATACATCTGAAAATGCATATTTTCTTAACCAAGCCTACAATTACGAAATCGGAGGACTCATTCTGAATCAAACTCAAGGTGCTGTGTTTATCATCAAGCCAGAATTTTCAGCGGTCTATAACGCTTCTACTCATCAAGCAAATCTCTCATTCACTTGTGTTGATTTCGTTCCCAACAATGAAAAAACATCTATTTCTGGCTATGGAACGTATCCTGTGCGAACTGAATATATCACATCCACGAACAATACCATTACCTTTGTAGGATCCTTAGCGGTAATCACCCCCTATCCAACCATATGGCTCAATTTTTTAAATTCAACATTATCAGATGCAAATCTCGTAAAGAACACAGATTACACAATAGCTAAAACTACCAATCAAGTAACGGTTACTTTTAATTATCCTAGCCTTTCAAACGTTATTCTGAATCTCGAGAAAATACAAATTTCAGCTCAGATAACACCAGGATGGTCTGATTGATAGATCGAAGACATACAGGAGCTAATCCTACTCCTCTAACTATCTAATGTTTACTCTAACACATATCAACACGAGTGCTGTGTGAACGGACTTTGAATACAGAGGAAAAGAGGTGAAACGCTCTCTTATGAATTACTTGAACGGTTTTGATACATCCTATTAACTATACTAAAACTTTTTTCTTATAAAACACAACCTATGCAGAAAATAAAAAATATTCTTATATGGGTAAGGATAAAAAAAAGAAAGAGAGGGTGGAGTCTATGCGACCCCAATGACAAAGAACAGGATGACTGTTCCTGATGCACTTGCGTCTTCGGATCCTGCGCTGACCGCTATCCCTGTTTTGCCTAAGCCGATGACGAAATTATCTTTCACGGTAACTGATTCTCCCGCGGCAAGGGATGCGATGGTCCCTGATTTGGTTTTTCCAACGAATACCAATGTCCCGTCAAGGGTTATCGACCAGGCGATGTTGGATAGGTCTGTTGTTCCCGTGTTTTTAATAGTCGCTGAGACGCCAAAGCCACCTGTTATCGTTATTTCAACGTCTACTGGATGCTCAATCGTGAAGGTTTTTGATTTCTCAGTCTCCTGGTTTCCTGCGTTGTCAACGGAGTAGAAGAGCAACGTATGCGCACCATCTTCAGTAACAACAAAAGGTGCGGTGTAAATGGTCCAATCTCCGCTGTCAAGCTTATACATGGTATAATTCACACCAGACTGGGAATCAACTGCGGTTAAGGTTGCCGTGACATCGCTTGTGTACACATCGCCCTCTAATGTTCCTGCCAAGGTGCAGGTCGTGATTGGCGGTGTCGTGTCTAATCCACCACCGGTACCCGTTACTTGGAAATCATCCATAAAGAAAGCGAAAACATCGAAAGAGAAGACATGGATACCGATGTAGATAGCCTGTCCAGTGTATGATGAGATATCAAGGGTGTATTGCGTCCAGGTAATAGGAACGTCGTTATTTATTTGGAGAATAGCGAAACTTGTTGGGTCTGTATCTGTCGTTGATACACCGATTTCGAAATCCTCAAGACCATATTGATCATTTAATGATCGAGCCCATAAACTGACTTGATCAAAGGTATCCGCGCTAAGCAGTGGGGAAAACAACCAGTCATCATTTGGAGCCATGGAAGTTTCAGTATCCCAGCAGGATGCATATTTTATCCCGGTATGTGCATTGTATGTCGCGCCGAGTGGAGGGACTGTTTGGGTGGGGTTAAAAATCATAAAAGACCCAACATAATATTGATTAGTCCAATTGTAACCTTGCATACCCCAGGTGCTTCCCCCGTCTCCGTCGTAGGTTGTCCATGGAGGGAAATCATCGACGATGAAGTCTTCATAGGTTTCGAAGCTATCTGAGAAAAGAATGTCCCGATTCATACTGTTTGATTGCTTCACATACTCTTTTCCAGAGATTGTTTTCGTGTTGCTTAATACAGCCGATGCAGGAGTTATCATTGCAAGGGCGATAGCCATGACTACAGCTGCCTTTAAGATATAGCTTAGGTTCTTCTTCATAATATTATCTCCCAATTCTTTTTTATTATTGGTTTAGTATATATCCATGTCCTTGTTTATAAACCTTGTTATTCACTAGATTTTTTTTAAATAAAAGATACGAAAAAATGAATGGTAATAAGATTAACAAAAAGAGGTTTTAGTTCAAGCTTATATAGAATATAAAAATTAATAGATAAGTAGTGCAGGGGACGAGATTTGAACTCGCGGACCTCTGCAGGACAAGACTCTGAATCTTGCGCCGTTGACCATGCTTGGCTACCCCTGCTTTTTGGTAACCACCATTCATTATTGCCTATTTTAGGTTGTCGCGTGTAGAAAAGGATTGGAAAAAATACAAAAAACTCCATAGCGCATTGGAAATCGTATAATGCAATAAAGATGAACATGGTATTGTTACCTTAAGAGAATTTAGAATGTATCTTGAAAATATGGATAAAGGAATCGTAATAATTGTTTTATTATGATAATAAATAACTGTCCTCTCGCCATTCTACTTCAACGAAATGTTTAAATACAAACTATTAATATTAGAGTTGTATAATTAATTAATTAAGGTAATTAAAAATACCGAGGGGGAAAAAATATGATAACTGGAAATGTAAAAAAAACCATGGTTTATATCACTGCATTAGCTTTTATGTGTACAGCCTTCATACCATCAGTTCATTCTGAACTTGGGAACGGGTTCTCAACTCAATTACAACAAACTACTACAACCGAAAATGTAGCGCGAGAGATAGTAAATAATTTTTTAAATAACTATAAACAGACGGATACAAAAATAACAGCACCAACTATTCCGTTACCATTAGATAATGATCCTCCAAATGTTCATATCCCAACCACTCAAGTGACCATGACTGTTTTCACTTCGACAACAAGTTACTTTAGAACCCTACTTTCAAATGTCCCATCTGACTTTGAAGTCTCTAATGGAAACTATACGGGTTGGTGTAGTGATAGTGTCCATACTATCAATTTGAATACCCCCTATCAGGTTACCTTATATTCTAGTTACAACACCTCTCTTCCCTCTCATCTTTACCATCAGAATTGGAGTAAGGTAAACTACATTTTAAACCATAAATTGGGTAATGATTGGCATCAAGTTCAATATGCAATCGTGTACATACTTAACTTTGGAAATCAAGGACTTAACACTGATGGATGGGCTATGGTAAATAATTCAATAATGTATGGTGGAAGTTACGTTCCTGGCGGTGGTGATATCATTGCTATCATCGCTGATGCAGGTCTTACGGTTCAACGTACGATTTTTGAATTAACTGTCCCTACATACAGCCTCTCTCTTTCAGTGAATGGTATGGGTAGTGTTGTAACTGACCCAGATTCAACCTTCTACACCTATGGTCAGGTTGTTCAGCTTACAGCAAATCCTTCCTTAGGATGGTCTTTCAGCCATTGGAGCGGTGATCTTTCAGGATCGACAAATCCTTCAACCATTACAATGACGAGTAACAAAGCGGTAACAGCGACCTTTACTCAATGTGAGTATACGTTAACGATTAGTGTTGATCCTGTTGCTGGTGGGTCTGTTGGTGCGGTTCCGAGTCCTCC
>CAZGIV010000090.1:7234-9370 GCA_964526175.1 uncultured Thermoplasmatales archaeon
AGTGGTGATGCTTCTGGGACGAATCCGGTGACGACAGTGACGATGACTGCTGATAAATCTGTCACGGCTCATTTCTCGCAGGATGTGTATACGTTGTCGATTAGTGTTGATCCTGTTGCTGGTGGGTCTGTTGGTGCGGTTCCGAGTCCTCCGTATTATTATGGGACTGTGGTGACGTTGACTGCTAGTGCGAATCCTGGGTATAGTTTTGATTATTGGAGTGGTGATGCTTCTGGGACGAATCCGGTGACGACAGTGACGATGACTGCTGATATATCGGTGACTGCCCATTTCACGCAAAATCCGTATACCTTAACCATTATCATAGATGGCCAAGGAACCGTGGTAAAAGATCCTGATCAAACCTCTTATGCATATGACACCGAAGTTGAGCTAACCGCAATTGCTGACACAAACTGGGTTTTCAGCACATGGAGCGGAGATCTCACTGGTGATGAAAACCCTCAAACAATCACCATGAACGCAAATAAAACAGTGACTGCCCATTTCACCTTTGCCGGGGAAGATACAATACCCCCAATTGTCGAAATAATAAAACCAACAAAAGCTATTTACATCTTTAACAAGTTCATCATCCCCTTTTCAATGCCAATTATTGTTCAAATGATCACAATCGAAGTGAATGCATCAGACAACGAATCAGGGATAAATCATGTAGAATTCCTCGTCGATGGACTATCAAAAGGCAATGATGCCTCAGAACCATATTCCTATGACTGGACAGCATTACGCTCTGGAGAACATACCATAAAAGTAATCGCCTATGATAACGCAGGAAACAATGCAACAAGCCCTGAAATCCAAGTATTTAAGTGGAGATTGCATCCAATCCTGATCATACCAATCATTTTCCTTGGTGTGTTGTGGAGAATCTACCACTAAGTAAGGTTTGAATAAGAAATAAGGAAAATACTTTTTTTTTTTTTTTTTTTTTTTTTTTTTTTTGAGTAAATCATCAAGAATTGATGAATTATTATCGGATTACTTCGCAAAAAGTGAAAAAGTCTGTTATGTACGACCGTCGTTAGATGGAAGATTAAGGATTTGAACACTAAATCCTTTCATTTCTGACAAACTTTCTCTTCACCGTCCATATCCTTTAAATATCCCTTCTTCATTCGGAATCCTCATGGCAGTATGGCAAGGTAACTCAAAAAGAAGCATTACCGGGCGACGTATCCGATACTCACGGAATAAGAGACGATTCGAGATAGGGCGAGAAAATCACCTTACGACCATTGGTGTGATGAAACGGAAGCCGTTCAGGACAAGGGGTAATAATAAAAAATCTCGGGCTCTCACGGCAGATACCGCATATGTTGTCGATCCAAAAACCAATAAAACTACAAAAACAGAAATAGTCACGGTCGTCGAAAACTCAGCAAACATCCATTATGTCCGACGAAACATCATGAACAAAGGAGCGATTATTAACACAAAAATTGGTAAAGCCAAAATAACCTCTCGACCTGGACAAAACGGGGTTATCAACGCAGTGCTCCTCCCATAAGAAATCAGTTGTGGTTGTAATGGTATCAAGGGATGATAATAAATACGTAATATACCCGCTGTATTTTGATCGCACAATTTCTCGATTAAAAGGTCGAAAGATCGCTAAGCGATATGCGGTAGAAAAGCCTTCTTTGGAAACCATTGCAAAGGCAGCAAAATCCCTTGGGTTGTCTGTTGTTTTAGAAAAAGATGGTATTCATTCATCTACACCTTGGAAAAAAGACGGACGAATTCTTATTGAAAAAAAGGGGCCGAAAACCAAGCTTCTTCTCCAACTCTCAAATCGACTTTAGGGTAAGAAAGTATATAATCTAAACATGGCATTCTGGTTCAACTCTCTTGGAGCTGGGTTATGGAACAATCAGGACAACAGTACGACGAGGCAAGTACGATTTTTTCTCCTGATGGTAGACTATATCAGGTTGAATATGCAAGAGAAGCAGTCAAAAAAGGCTCAACAACCATGGGGTTCAAATGGAAGGATGGCGTACTCTTGCTTGCTCACAAACCCGAAACCAGCCGACTTATCAACATACATTCTCTTGAAAAGATCTATCAAATTGATAACCATATCGCCTGTGCAGCAACAGGTCTGATTGCAGA
>CAZGIV010000091.1:0-3143 GCA_964526175.1 uncultured Thermoplasmatales archaeon
GCAGTCATGATCTCACAATATCAATTATCCCCAGAAATCCTCATGCCTGGTGATATCGCATTATTAACTCTTCAGGTGAGAAATGGGGAAACCGTTGCAACCCAGACGACGGCCACAGGATCGGGAGGAGAAACAACAACTACGGTACATACCCTTGGAGCCACCATTGATAAAATCTGGATCGTACCGGCACAATCAGGAGGACAACAAATCCGGGCAACATCAACTTATACGGATATTGGATATCTCACTGCAGGAACAAGCATCGAGGTGAACTTCAAACTTCTTATTGATGAAAACATCAGTGAGGGTATGTATTTCCCCACTGCCAAAATCGATGTCAGCGGCGGTACCGACGTCCAATACCCACTCCTCATGAAAGTAAGTAATTCATCTGTTGACCTTCTTAAAACAAGCGTTCCTTCGAAAATATCAAAAGGAGGGACAACCGATATCATCATTACGGTAGTAAATAAAAGAGAAAATGCAGTTAACGAAGTCATCATCACACCCCATGGAGATGATGTCGACTTTGCTCCTTCGAGTTATTTCCTAGGGTCACTTGCTGCAAAGACGTCTCAGGATATCGTGTTTTCGATAAAACCTCTTGGACTCGGAACACAAAATCTTACCTTTGATGTCAGCTATAAAAATGGGGATAATCTCCATACGAACAGTTTCCATGTTCCTGTTACTATCATTCAGGCATTGGATGTCGCACCAATCATTACTAATTTTCCAATCAGTATCACCAAAGGTGGTTCCTCTAGGATTAATATTGAGGTCTACAATGCAAAAACAGAAAGGATTACCGGTGTTTTAATCACACCGATTTGCGATGCAACCGTGATTCCCTCACAATATTTCATAGGGTCCATGGATCCTGATGATGTCTTTTCTGCATCCTTTGATATCTACACAGATACCGTTGATTACGGAACACAGATCATAGGATTTACCGTGTCCTTCAAACAAGGGAATGATTATTTTGAGACACCGGTGGTCAGCAAATCATTTACCGTTGTTTCCGGTCCCGGACAAAGTTATCAAACCTCCGGTAGCTCGACAAGTACATCTGGGTCAAATGATATATCACAAACGCCTGCTTTAGTGACGTGTGTAACACCAATTATTCTTATCATCGTCGTTATTATTATCGTCGTCCTGTTCTATATGCGGTGGAAAAAACGGCGGAAGGCATAATGAGTAAGGATGTCATCGTTACCCAGAATGTCTCAAAGACCTATGGTAAACCCCCCTTGCAGGTCTACGCATTGCGAGAGACAAATCTTCAAATCAAACAAGGGGACTACATCGCTATCATTGGACCGTCTGGTTCAGGGAAATCGACCTTGATGAATCTCCTTGGTTGTCTTGACAAACCAACCTCTGGGAATATCTTCATTGATGGCAGTGATGTCTCAACATTAAATGAAAATGAGCTTGCACGGATACGTAGGGAAAAGATAGGGTTTATTTTTCAGAAATATAATTTAATCCCGACTTTAAATGCACTAGAGAATGTGGAACTATCGATGGGGTTTGCTGGGGTTGACAGTCAGGTGAGGACTGAGAAAGCGAAAAAACTGCTGGAAATGGTTGAGCTTTCAAAACGGTTAACCCATAAACCATCGGAAATGAGTGGCGGTGAACAACAACGGGTTGCCATTGCCCGTGCACTGGCGAACAGCCCTTCGATTATCCTTGCGGATGAACCAACAGGGAACGTCGATACAAAATCAGGCGATAACATTATGAACATTTTAGAAGAGGTCAACCGAAAAGGTGAAACAATCATCGTCGTGACCCATAATATGGCGATTGCACAACGCGCGAAACGAGTCCTTCGAATACAAGATGGCGTCGTACAGGAGGGCCATGTTTAGGGATCACGTAAAACTTGCCATAAAAAATCTTCGGCATCGTATGTCTCGATCGCTGTTGACATTGCTTGGCATCGCGATTGGTATCATGGCGATTATCTCTCTGCTCGCTCTAGGGGAAGGAATGCAGCAGGCGGTCACTGGGGAACTTTCTTCATTATCTGATGTTATCATTGTCTCAACTGGAGGTGGTGGCTTCTCTTCGTTTGGTGGGGGTGGTGGTTCAAATGGTGGATATTTCACGCAGAGGGATATCGCAGTAATCGAGCGTGTTCAGGGAATTAAAGAGGTCAGCACCCAGTTATCTGGTGTTGGTCTGGCGGAATACAATGGGAAAACAACGATTCTCTCTCTGACCGGCATGGATGCTGCCGTCATGAAGCTTCAATATGCGAGTCAGACTTTAGATGCAGGAGAATTTTTCAATGAAGGTGATCAGAATAAGATCATGATTGGGTATAGTATCGCCCATGATACCTTTGATGCGGATATCTCTGTTGGTGGGCGTATTAAAATTAACGGTGAGAAGTTTTTTGTCAGCGGTATTTTCGGAAAACAGGGTTTTGGTGGGGTGTCCTCAGACAGTATTGTGCTGATGAGTTCCCGTGATTTTCAGAAATTAACCGGGCAGAGTAATATTAGCTTAATTTATTTACGGGTGTATAATGTCAATGACGCAGAATCCATTGCGACCACGATTCAGAATGCCATTAATCAAAATCATGGAAAAAAGGATTTTGCGACTGCGACGACGATGACTTCTATTCTTCAGACGGTGCAAAATATAATCGGTATTCTTCAGTTGGTACTTGTAGGCATAGCGTCGATTGCACTTGTCGTTGCCTCCATTGGGATTATGAATACAATGCTTACGTCGGTTATGGAGCGGACTCGTGAGATTGGTATAATGAAGGCGATTGGCGCAACAACGCGCGATATCATGAGTATCTTCATCATTGAAGGAATGTTACTGAGTAGTCTCGGTGGGGTTATTGGTATCATTCTTGGTGTGTTTGGGTCGCAGGCGCTGACACTGATCCTTAGGAGTTTTATGTCCATGGGTGGAGGTGCGTTTCAACTGAATCCGATCATTACGATTACATCAGTGGTTCTTGCCGTTGCCGTGTCACTTATCGTTGGTGTTCTCTCAAGTCTCTATCCTGCTTGGAAAGCTGCCCGGATGAGTCCGATAGAAGCAGTGCGCTACGAATAATGATTATTTTTTTCAGATAGTAACATACATTAATATCCCCTGTTTGA
>CAZGIV010000091.1:3243-9305 GCA_964526175.1 uncultured Thermoplasmatales archaeon
ACGAATAATGATTATTTTTTTCAGATAGTAACATACATTAATATCCCCTGTTTGATGCCTTTGTCGTATGCAACCTTCTCTCTTCACCAAAATCCTTCGAGAAAAAAAATTACTCTCGCCGCCATTAAGTGGATATACCGATTATCCTTTTCGGGTGATTCTTGCTAAGTTCCACCCACCATTTATTATCACCGAGATGGCGAATGCTCGCGGGATAGTGCAGAAGAACCCCCGGACCATGCAGATACTAAAGATTGCAGAGGGAAAGCACTATAACGGGGTTCAGCTCGTAGGAAGTATCCCGGAGTATATGAAAAAGGCAGGGGAAATCGTTTCCGACCTCGGTTTTGATTACATCGATATTAATATGGGGTGTACCGCTCGTAAAGTCGCGTGTAGGGGTGAAGGGATAAGTCTGATGAAACATGAACAACGCGCTTCTGAGATTGTCGCTGCAGTTGCTGGTACTGTAGCGGTTCCAGTCACCTGTAAAATGCGTCTGGGGATATCCAAACAATCAATCAACGTCGTATCGCTTTCACAGAAATTAGTCGATGCTGGCGCCGATGCTCTGATAATTCATGGACGAAGTGGGGAGAAGAAATTCGGGTTACCGGTTGACCTTGACATTATAAAAGAAACAGTACAAGCACTACCGGTTCCTGTGGTCGCAAATGGTGGTATTTACACTGGATCTGATGCACAGCAGATGATTCAAGCAACAGGGGCAGCGGCGGTCATGCCCGGCCGAGGACTCCTTGGAAATCCCTGGGTGCTCCCTGAGATACTCAGCAGTGTTTCGAACCAGAGGTATACGCCACCGCCCTTGCAGCACAAAAAAGACATTTGCCTTGAACATCTTGATTTATTGGTCCAGTTTTACGGTGAACGACGCGCGGTCCTTAAAATGAGAAGTATCCTTCCTCATTATTTTTCATCCTGTTTGTTCCTTAAGGATTTAAAGAAGGATGTTCAACAGACGACCCATGCAAAGCAGATTACTAACCTGTTAAAACGTGTACAAGATAAAGGTTTGACTACGATATATAAAAAACCAGTATAACCCGTGAGGTTTTTTCTTAGAACCCTGGGGCGGTCGGTGGAATAAGCGATGCATCAAATTCTGAAGGCAGTTGTTTTTTTGTCGCGAATTGATACATAGCTGCGACATAAATCCCGTTGGTCGCTGATGCGACAACCCCAATAACCGCCCAGTAGAAAAACGCGATGATAAAACCAACAATCACACCAGTTGCGCTGCCGATATAAAAACCAAGGACGATAGGGAGAATCCCTGGGAGTGCAAGGGCAACAAAGATGACGCCAAACCCAAATGTCCCAATGATGGTCTCACCCCATGTCTGTTTGAATAACGATGCACTGCGCCGGATGGAGGGAGCGATGCCTTTTTTCTCAAAAATAAGCACAGGAATTATAAAGAATGTGACATACGTCCAGGCAAAACCAATAATACCTGCAATAAGTCTTCCAGCCCATCCTGCTTTCTCCCGGATTGCTTGAAGGATCATCCCGATGGTTGCCGAGATGAGCGCCCAGATAAGGATCCGACTAATGTTTTCAGAAGCGATTCGCAACCCATCAGCAACAGTTGGGTCACCGCCATTCAACCGGATGTTCCCACAAGCGATAATGGCGGTGTTAAAGAAAATAACAATAAAAAACAAAATGAAATATACTAATATCATAACAATAACCCACACCCATAGTGTGGAATCGATGGAAGGTAACCCCACAAACCAGAATCCTGCGAAAAATGACAGTAAGATAATAGCACAAGCGACGAAGGAAAACACAGGAAAGAGCATGATTTCTTTATCTTTTCGGAGAACACCAAGGCTTGTCTTCATTAATTGCCAACTACGACTAAATCTTCCCATGATCGCCCGTAAACATTGACTCGCTAATAAAATTATCATCATGTCGGTAGGAAATATCTATTCCTATCTGGATGAATCGTGTACAGAACTAAAACCCACGATGTTAATTCTCTTCGAATAATTTTATTAGATGTACTCACGGAGTCGTATAGAATTGCGATGGACCACTAAGCACTGTCCATTCCGCTTCCTTAAGAATCGATGCACATTCCTTTACGCTCATTCCTCGTTTTTTTTCTGTATCTTTTATCGTATCTCTTGGATTGGAACCGACCTCGGCCCACAATAAATTTGCACCAGCAAACGCACCAACAACATTTGGCTCATGTGTACAATTTCCTTGGATTTCTTCACCAAGAGCAAGCCGTACAACAGCAAGAATAAGTGCTATTTTTGCTTCAGAGACGGCCCTATATTGTGCTAGCATTGTGCTAGGAATCGGGATGCGACGTGCCGCACCACTATACACTGGTTTTATATCACGTGTAATAATTGTTTTTTCAACAAGTTCATCAATAGAATGTTCAGTACCTACAGGTTCAACACAGGTTCCAACGAGCAATCCAGCCTCTTGGGCATTCATTATCGTTTCCAGTCGCTTCTTAAGAGGAATCTTCGTATCTTTTCCTTCCCCCAACCGAACCGCATGGTAAATACCAGAGAAACCCACATGTCTTAATTCCTGCGCTTGTGCTAACGTAAAATCACCAATATTGGCTACAAGGACTGTATCTTTCTTCAACGCACGCCGTATTTCCTTTGAAGTTTCAATAAATTTTTCAAACGGATAATTTGCTGTCGTCATTAAATAAATAGCGTTCGCGTTATCCGCTTCAAATTGTCGGGCCTGAAACACCGCTTCATCAACCGGAAGTTCAAAGGAATCAGTAAAAACCTTATTCTGTGCAGCAAAGGAACAAAATCGGCAATTTTGTGGACAGGGTGCAATGTTCAAACCAATTTGCGCATGAACCTCTGCTGTACCGTTACTGACTTGTGTTGATTTTTCCCGTGCAGCCCAAAGAAGAAGAAAAGCGTCCTTGGAAAAAACAGGGACCTTGAAAAGATCCTTTATTTCTTTTTCTGTCAGTTTTTCGTGATGTGATGCTTTTTCAATGATTTTCTGAATCATGCAATTCTCCTACTGAATTTTCCCTATATAAATAAGATCAATAGACGATACGCTAGACCACCTATGAACATCGCTAATCCAATCTCTGTTAATGTGATAAGACCAGCTTTTTTCCACCCTATCTCACGAACCAACGCTGCTATAGTCGCCACACAAGGAACATAAATCATAATCACGAGTGCAAAAACGATCATTTGCGCCGGGGACATCGCTGAACGTATGTCCCCTGTCCCTGCAGCAGTCATTAATAAAATAAGCGATGCTTCCTTTCGTAAAATACCGAAGATAAATAGAAAACCGGTGAACGCGGGAAGCCCAAGCCAGACAACGGTAACTGGACTTAATGCATTTGATACCAGAGAAAGAACATCAGTGATCCGCATCGTCTCAATAATGATACTACCAAGTATGATAAGGGGTAGAGCCGTGATCAGAAACGGTTTGAACCGGTTCCATGCTTGTTTCAGTATCACCTTTCCTGATGGGAGACGGTAGGAAGGCATTTCCATGATAATGCCGATAGACACGCCGGGGAGAAAACGATTAAGGATTCTTCCGATTAAAAAAATCAGAGCGAAATCAAAGATATAAAGTAAAAGAGCCCATTGTACTCCAACATAGGCACCCACTAGCCCGAGGATCACCACGGTTCGTGCCGAACAGGGAACCAACGTTGAGAGAAAAATAGCGATGAACCGGTCACGTTTAGTTTCCATGATCCGACATCCAACACAGGCAGGCACGTTACAGCCAAAAGCAAGCATCAGAGGGATGCATGCTTTCCCATGCAGACCTATGGTATGACATGGCCGATCCATAAGATATGCAATCTTCGGGAGATATCCTGAGTCTTCAAGGAAACCAAGTATAAGATAAAAAGGCAAGATGAACCCAAGGGCGACAGAAAGCGTTGCATATAATCCTACAACTCCCCCGTTCCAGAAAAGATCAGGCCAAACCCCAGTTAGATGTGGATTAAAGCTTTCGAAGAGGTTTTGTATTGTCTCAGAAAACCATCCCCCAAAAAGCGACATAAATATGAGAATACTCAGCATGATGGTAAACATAAGAATGTACCCTCCAACACTATGCATACTGAGTGAGTCTAACCGTTCACTCATCGAGGGTTTTTCTGATTCCTTGAATGTTTGTACTTCTTTTACAATTCGTGCGGCGACCGCATATCGTTCTGATGTAATAACCGTTGAACACGGTTCCTTATGAATCTCAGATATTTCCCCCGCGAGTATGTTCGCTGCGACAACCACTGTGGGATCTTTCTCATTAACTTTGTTGACAATCTCAGAATCCCCTTCTAATAGCTTTATTGCAGTCCATCTCAGAGGGTATCCTAGTTCAACTCCGGTAAGGACTCTTTCGAGTTTTTCTATCCTTGTTTCAATCTCAGGACCATAACGGATAGTATTCTTGTCTGTTGGTTGATGTCTGGTGGCTTGGATGATAGCATTATCAACGATTTCATGAACACCAATTCCTTTTGTCGCAATAGTAGGGACGACTGGGGTATTGAGTAACTTTTGAAGCCTTTTTTCATTAATAGTTATGCCTTTTTTCTTCGCAGCATCTACAAGGTTTAAAGCAATCACGAGGGGAGTTCCCATTTCAAGGAGTTGGAGGGTAAAAAAAAGGTTTCTTTCTAGTGAGGTCGCATCGACGACGTTGACAACAACATCGGGGTTTCCTCGTGCAATATATTCCCTGGAGATAATCTCTTCTTGGGAGTATGTGGAAAGAGAGTAAATTCCAGGGAGGTCGATGATGTTGATATGTTTACCGTGGTGGAGGAGCATTCCTTCTGCTTTTTCCACGGTTTTCCCTGGCCAATTGCCGATGATTTGTCCTAGGCCGGTGAGTTGGTTAAAAATAGAGCTTTTTCCAACGTTTGCATTCCCTGCAAGAGCGATAACAAGGTCAGCTTTCATTTGTGATCACGTTTTCTGAACAAAGATTTTCTCAGCGATACCTTTGCCAATGACAAGTTTGCATCCTCGGACACAAATTTCTAAAGGACCGTTCATCGGTGCTGTTCGGTTAATGGATACTATTGTACCATTGGTAAGTCCGAGATCGCATAATCGCTGCATTACGCCTCCGCCACCGCGGACAAACACAATTTTTGCTTTTTCACCGTGTTTTAATGACGTAATGGCAACGATGTCTTTTTCTCGTTTTTCAAGTGATAGGTTTTGTTCGGAAAGACATTCCTGACAGTTTTTTACTTCGAGATTGCAGGGGGGGATTGGTGATCCATGAGGGCATTGGGTTGGTCCTTTGAGTGTTTTACAGAGCGCTATTTCAGTTTCATCACTAAGGGTATGTTCCATTTTGCATGCTTGTTCATGGATGTTCTCCTGAGGTAAATGCAACATTTTATCTAGAAAGACTTCAAGGAGTCTGTGTTTTCGTTTTAATTTTACGGCTGCTTTGTAGCCTTTTGTTGTGAGAGATACTCCTTTGTGGGATTCATATCGAACTAAGCCTTTCTTCTTCATTCTCTGGAACACTTCAGTGACGCTTGCTGGTGCGTTCTTGAGATGTTCTGCGATTTCGCTTGTTTTTGCAGTACCGTCTTTTCCTGCAATATCAAAGATTGCTTCGAGGTATTCTTCGATGTGCTCTTGAGGCATACTTACTCACTATAAACTGATATAGCACTCCTACAAATATAAATATTTCGGTCGACCTAAATTATGTTTTTCCTTGCATGAATTGAACCAAAAATCATTTGTTTTTGTAGACTTACAGGTTTTACCAAAAAGATCCTTTATACCGATTCGTAGCTGGACAGCCAAAACAACGATTCTCAGAATAAGCCGGACATGTTTTATATTCAACGCCACAGGGAGGTTTATTCAACGATCGTTCGACAATTCTTATGGGCATCACAAAATCCTTAATACTTGATATGATAATATTAAAATCTGCACTTTGCACATCCTTGTCTGGACGTATTCGACAATCGATTATTGATTCAAGAGACGCCAAATCCTCACCCGCAAATAACAACATTA
>CAZGIV010000092.1:0-2217 GCA_964526175.1 uncultured Thermoplasmatales archaeon
TAGTCTTTGAGGTGGATTATCTACCCGCTTCCGTGGCTTATCTATTGGACTCATACTTTCATTCTCCACAATACGTAATTAGTATGTGGGATGTCGCATCCTCTTTTAAAAGTTTTTAAAGACTCAGCCCGGGATTTACAGAATCGTAAATGATGCAACATCTGATTGTTTTTTATTGTGAGCAGTATCCAGAGCAACAATCCAGTAGGCGATGGTCTGACCAGTGGAGAACTGACCAAGCTCGATACCAAAAATAGGATTGTTTGATTGATTTTTTAACGGGTCTTCCTCATGACGACTTTGCAGGGGAAAATCACCATATCGATATAGCGGATACGTAGTCGTATCAGTTCCGTCGTCACAGTAGAGAAGTATGTTTTTCACAGCAAAAGGTCCTGTCACTGTTACATTTGCGTAGATAATCATGTTACTGGTATTCGTACAATCCGTGGGGAAATGATAGAAGCTGACAATATTGGGACCCCATGTATGACCACTTTCATTGAGGACAAAAGAGCGGGTTTGAACCGAAACAAGCCCTTTGGTATCCACTGCTTTTACCAAGAGGACATGATCACCAAGGGGAAGATCAGCACCATCCCAAGAGAGAACCCAGGTGGTGGTACCAACAGCTTGTCTTGTGACGTTATCAAGAGTGATATCCACACGACTGACTCCAAGGTTATCTGAACTGTGCCCGGAGATGTTGAATATCCCCTGCTCAAGAATAGCCCCTTCAAACGGGGCATCAATGGAAACAGAGGGAGGAAGGGCGTCAATTAAAAGGATGGATTGTTCATCTGACGTGTTCCCGTGACTGGTAACCGTGATATGGTGAAGCCCAAGAGATTCCCCAGAAGTATTCCACATATACGACCAGTCCCCGTTCACGACAGAAAGCTCAAGAGTGGAAGGCTCATGATCAAAGGAGAGAGACACCACATCCGTTGTTGCAATGCCTGAGAGCGGAATTATATCCCCGGTATTGTAGATAGGTGTTTCAAAAAGAGTTGTATCTGGAGTGACGATCTGCACCTGCTCTGTCGTGGTCTGCACAGCAACATCGAAAGAAAAATCAACGACAACAGACGTTTGACGCACATGATTCCTGAAGATCAGATACCAGTCTTGATTCTGGGCTGAAACAGAAAATGTCGCATTGACTTCTTTGAGATACTGAGAGCAAGTAAACATCGTTCCTTCATTATATCGCTGAAAATTCTCCTGATCAACAAAAAAACACTCAAGGCCACCTCTGGTTTCATGTCTGCCGATTCCATCATTGATAAAATGTTTCTGCAGTTGATACGCACTGCTAGTAAACGAAAGATGAAACTCAACATCACCTGCAATCATGTCCTGCGAGGTGAACCGCTGGGGTTTGTTTGAAACATCAGGTAAAACGATTTTAAATTCTTTATCAGTATGTGTCTGAAGAGTGCGCAGGAGGTTATGTCGAGCAAGCTGCCATGGTTTTTTAAGATTACCTTCTTGTATTAAAAAAAGATACTCATGGTTCTTCCCAAGCTCAAAGCTGCATCGTCCATTCACATCAGTATAGTTCCATATAGTGATCGTCCCTCCGTTGATACTGTCAGGGATTTTATCAAAGCGTTCATTGAGCCTTTCAAAAAGAAACGATAGTAGTTTTCCCTTCAGAATCTCTGGTAACTTATCCCAGATGTTTTGAATCTTCCCCCAGACAAGGTTTTTGTAATAGGTGATATCCTTTGGGCCCTTCACTATTACGACAACCCGTGCGCCATCAACAGGCTGTAAAAAGAGATCTTTTACTTCAAAACTTACCGTGATGCGATCTTCAGGATGAATATATCGCGGGGTATCCTGCAGGATGGTGCCATCGCCGCGCCATTGGTAAATCGCTGACATGTTTTTCCCCCATCCATATGCGTACACATCAGGCTCATCCACCGCACCACCCGTGTCACTCCACCAGTTATCATTCTCATGCCATCCGCGCTCATAGAACTCCCGCCAGACATGATCCTCACCAACATTACAAGCACCAATGGAAGGAATGAGTGCTGCACGTTGCGCAGCAATCGCTATCTTTTGAAGCTCCCCACACCAGCCATTATGCTCATGGGCGATGATACAGGCCTGTCCCGGTCTGTCACCAACAGCTGGGTACGGGACCGTTTTACCTATCCAATAGCTAATTGCTTCAATCGCCGTAGGATGCTGGGTGATACAATC
>CAZGIV010000092.1:2317-9244 GCA_964526175.1 uncultured Thermoplasmatales archaeon
CTGATGGTTGAATAGTAATTTCCTGTTCCATCATCATAGTCGAGAATATCAGCATAGTGGATCCATTGATCGTGTTCATACAACGATTCTGTGTTTTCTTTAAGAAGAGAAGCAGAAGGAACCCGTCCACCAGGGCAACACGCGATGGAAAATGCAATCTCATCAGCATATTGTTTGCTCGCGTTCAATAGGACATCCGCATAACTTTCTGGGTTGCTTAGATTATGAAATTGACTGGTAAGTCTCCCTTGGATCCATCGGGGCGACTTCGCAATTGCTGCAATGACATTCTCAGATAATCCGTTTACAGATGGCTCAATAACCTGTGGTATTAATGTCAGGTTTTGTGAATCGAATTGAATAGAGTAATCAGAACCCGCTGGGATTTCGATTTCTCTGGATATCTTTGAAACTATGACCGGATCTGAAGTAATCGTCGTATTCAAAGAACGAGATGCTCCCAATGCCCCTGGAAATACAAGAATAAAAAAGATGAGAAGCACAAGAAAAAATTTTACCGGAAATTTCAAGAACAGCACATGTTTCATAAAGAACTCCTAGAATATTAATACCACGATCCTCTATAAATATATTTATGTGGAGTATCTAGGGAGAAAATCCTTTAATCGCTGTAAGGCTTGAATTTTTTCTTTTTCACCGATTTTTGCCTGTTCAATCCCTTGTCGAATAATTTCTGTTGATTCATCCATCGCCTTTCGGTTCACAGGATAGGGGACACCATCTTTTCCTCCGACCGTGAAACTAAATTTCACCGGGTCTTCCCATGATGGCGCCTTACCATAAATAAGGTCCGAGATTAAAGCAAGAGCACGAATGGTATTTGGACCAACTCCTCTCATTGCCAGGAGCTCTTCATAATTCGTAGGGTGCACATCATAAATCTCTTTCATCTTCTGCCAGTTGATGGTCCGGGGCATATCTAGGTACCGCACAACTGATTTTTTCTTTGAAGGAGATTTCCAGTTATCGAGTGTTTTTTGATATTCATGCCGCGTGAGATCAGCCCAATCACGTTTGAGATGGAAAGGATTATCGTTAACCAAATCAACAGAGACTTTCTGATTAGCACTGCTTTGTTTTGCGGTCATATCCAATACTTTTTCTTGTCGATCATCACCGACAATCGCACTATGAGGTTCACAGATAAAATTTTTAACATCCTCAGATAACCAATGATATCTCCGTGCATAACTCGTTTCGTTGTTCATTCCTTGTTGGATTACCGCCCATTTCTTGTTCTCAGATAAAACAAACACATGATGGTACAGCGAATGGCCATCTTGAATAGCGGTGTTATCAACCTTTGCTGTCATGCGACTGCAATATTGTAATCGTTCAACCAAAGTTGTCGAAAAATCGTATTGATCACCAAACATTTCTATCTCACCAAGGGTGTTTCGTGAGGTTTTCCCTTTCCCGCCAGCAATAGTGATACCAAAATTCTCAGGGTTTAAAGCTACTTTAAGTGCACCACAGGTGACAGTGGTCGTACCACTTGAATGGAAATCATATCCTAAAACACAGGAAAGAGCCTGAAACCAAAATGGATCAGAAAGTCTACGAAGAAATTCAGTAGTTCCGTATTCGTACACGATAACTTCTCCTATCTGCTTCGATAGTGCAACCATCCGTTTGAACAACCATCGTGGAGCTTTACCAGGATGAAGAGGAAGATTTGCGACCCCTGTTCTTAGCATAGATAACACGTTCTATGACCTTTTATGCATATAATGCTTTTTCAGGGTTCAGTGAAACTATCGGATCTAACAAAAACGGGAATCTATAAAAAAGAATAGTAATTCTCAAATACCAAGCATCTGGGGATTCAACGAGAAGTCAAAACAAGATACCTCCACATATCCCAAGGAAAATAATGATGTTCCCTTCCTCAAACCATGATGCATAAGGTCAGGAGACCATAATGGAAACACAAGGTTTCACTTCCTATATGAAACAATTTAATGGGCATCTGCAAAAATACTTACCATCAAAGGAAGCATGGACACCAGCTGATGACGCGATCTACAAACCAGATGACCTCTATCGCATCCCGTTGAAAGAAGGATACGAGATGCAATTCAAATCCATTAAACATACCTTCACTTATCAATATACACATAATAAGGTGTATCAGAATTTTTGTAAGGATCGTAATTTCTCCCCAACAGATATCAAAACTCTTGATGATTTAGAGAAGATCCCGCTGATCCCTGATAGTTTTTTTAAGGATTATCCAACAGGACGTGATTTTGCCCTCTGGTTGGGAAATATTTTCACAGGAAATCTCCCGCGCATCGTCATAAAACAACAACATCCAACCTATGATGAAGTAATAAATGCATTCAACCAAGCTGGTATGGGGGTCGCCTACAGCAGCGGAACCAGTGGTCGACATACGTTCATCCCACGAGACCAACGAACGTTTTACACCTCGGAATACGCAGCCGCAAAATCCGTTATTAGCATGGTATATCCGTTATGGGATTACCACATGTATGGTTATTTGCTCATGCCAAACCCAAGAAAAACCAATGTGTACGCAGGAAAAGTCTGTACCATCTATTTTGATGTCATTCAGGATGTCCGAGTCGCGATTGATCGAGATATCACCACAGAACTTATTCAGATGACCATGACGGGCGAGAAGGGAATAAAAAGTACAATGGTGAAATATTTTGCGAAACGAGAATCAAACAAAATGATCAATGAAATCATCCGCTGGCTGGAAAACCAGGAGAAATCCAAGGAGAAAATCGCTATTGTCGGTGCTCCATTCATCCTTTCATTTGTTATGAAAAAGTTAGAAAAAGAAGGACGAGGTTTTAATTTCGGAGAACGAGGCGGGGTCGCGACTGGCGGTGGTTGGAAGGCATACGAAGGCGTCCGCGTTCCCGTGGTAGACTTCCGCAAACAAGTCGAAAAAGTCCTTGGCATCCCTGAGAAATTCTGTGTAGACGTTTATGGTATGGTTGAAGGAAACGGCTGGCTGATCCACTGCCCTGAAGGGCATTACCTGCATGCACCCTATTCATACTACAAGCCATTAGTCCTTGATGATGAGTACAAACCAATTGGGTATAGTGAATGGGGTAGGTACGCATTTCTCGATGCTGCTGCATTTAGTTACCCTGGCTTCGTCATTTCAGGGGATAAGGTACGGATGCTGGAGCACTGCCCGGTCTGTGACCGTCCCGGTCCAGTGCTTGAACCAGAGATCAAACGAGCCGGTGGCGAAGAGATCCGAGGATGCGCTGAAGAAGTACGACGGATGCTTTCTGCGGATCTTGGGAAATGAATATAAAACGATAAAAGAAAAGATAAAAGAAACATATCTTTTCCAGGTGGTATCAGTATGGTTGGTTTCCATGAGATGAAGGACCGGGAATACATCCCCCAAAAAACCTATCTGAAATTGATGATTGGTGGTGGATTATCTCTAACGAAGGTATTGTTGACGAGCCCTGGTGATCTGAAAAAACTCAGGACCATCCATGGTGCTGAACAACGATATATCAGACCAAAACGACCGTATGAATTACCACCTTTTAAAGAAGGGATGAGATGTGGCGCAACAGAGGAGAAATACCTCAGGCCAACACTTCATTGCAACCCCTGTGCTCCTGAGGTCATCGCTCTTGCCCATCACCTTGGTGCATTTCAGAAAACAGAATATGAGTTCGCAAAAGCTGCGTTTGAATTCACCAAGGAAAATCTTGATTTAGAAATTTGCACGATGAACAGCGTCGAAGAAACCATCAGACGGGGCACCGGGACATGTTTTCATTTGATCACTGTGTTCATTGCCCTGTGCCGATGTGCGGGGATCAAAGCACGGTATAAAATGTTTGCAATGAACATGATTAAGGCATGGTATGATGTCCTTGTTGAAGCGGACCCTTTGGTTAAAAAATGGTACGACTCAATGGGATACTTCATGATCGAAGGAGAAGGAGAGGCATTCATTGATGGAAAATGGGTTGTCGCCCATGTTGGTCCTACTGCGGAGCGACAGGCCGCAGCAGGGATCCCTATAACGAATTTCGGGGAGGATTCCCTTGGCATCTGGTTCTTCGCAATTCCTGGGACAACCATGTTTATGGAATCAATCCCATACGGTCTGGGTGGAGCAACCAATCTTCTCAAAAGAATTGCTCCCGGTTCTATGGAGCGCGTGAACATCAGTATTCAACATCAAAATAAAATGGGGAAAAAAATTATTGATGACGCAGGAGGAAAAACAGCCTATGATGCCTTGGCGCGAAAAAAACTCGGGCCAAAAGCACCAACCATTGATTTATCTGACAAAAAAGGGATTGTGTTTGAGGGGTAAAGAAAGGATGGATTCTAAGTCAGAGAAACTTGTAAGCAGTTTGACAAGCGAGCGAACCAGACGATACATCATCTATCTGGTCATAGCGATGGGGATGATCGCAATCATGGACCAGTACCTCTCCATTATCAAGACGACGTCCATTGATTATATTCTCAATGAATACTCGGTTAGCGAATCTCAATTTTCACTGTGGGAAGCAATCTACTTCATTCCAACGTTTTTTATCTTCCTACTAAACGGTCTTACCGACATCATCGGCAGAAAATATTCATTGCTCATCCTCATTCTTCTTATGGGTATTCCCTCCATCTGCATCGTGTATCTTACACCCTCTTTTCAATTCTTCATGATGTTTTATGCAATCACTATTTTTGCGACCGTATCCAACATGTGGGCAATCCCGATTAGTGAAGAGTCACCTGCGGAAAAGCGTGGGAACATTGTCGCTGTTGTGTACGTCATCGGGTTGATCCCACTTCAGGCTATCCTCCCTCCGCTCATTGTCCCGCATCTCGGATGGAAATGGATGTACGGCGTCATGTTTCTCCTGATGATCCCTGTTTTAATTCTCTGGTTTTTTATGAAGGAGACAAAACGATATGAAGCCATTAAAGAGGAAAGAGTAAAAGGGTTGAAGAAAAAACACATTTTTGGTTTTGGGGTCATCAATAAAAGTGATCTTCGATATATCTTTTTTTCTGCCTCAATCTGGATGTGCTGGCTTGTTGTCTCCCTTTTTGCCCTCTGGGCAGGCCATTATTTTACCCAATATCTCTTTCCGGAGTTATCCGAATCCGCTGCTCTGACAAGTTGGTCTATTGTGCTTCTTGCTTTTCTTATCTCGATGATGGTCGGGGGTGTTGCAGGTGGTTGGACGATGGATAAAATCGGAAGGAAAACCGGGCTTCTGATTGGTTGTATTGGTCTTGCATTGAGTTTTGGTATCATGGGATTTGTCCCTCGGATGCTGTTTGCTTCTGTGACCACATTTACTGGGTTCTTCCTTTCATTTTCATATAGCTGGATTATTATATATATCCCAGAGATATTCCCTACAGAACGACGAGGGAGTTGTATGGGATGGACAACGACTGTGGCGCGTGTCTCTTATATTATCGGACCTGCGCTTGCGTCTTTTCTCCTAGGAACGTTTTCAAGGATGGAATGGTTCTGGGCTGTTGCGGGACTTATCATGATTATCCCCATTATCCTTGTATTCCTCTTCCATCCCTATGAAACAAAAACAAAGGAACTTGAGGCAATAGAAGCCCAGCGATAGCTATATTCTCCTAAAGGAGATAAAATTTAATTGAGGAGACTAGCACATACGAGGCTTCAGAGGGAGTCTTTTTTATTCCTTTAAAAGCGGGGTGATTGAGAAAATCGGTATGGGTTGTACAACAAGTCCTTTATAATGTGCCACGCACCAGTACTTGTTGAGGTAATCCTATGAAAACGATCCTTCGAAGAAAAGATAACACCAGTATTTTCTGTCCAACCATTCGCAAACAAAACGCGACCTTTTCAGATAAAAACAAAGCAATTCAATTAACTATCGGGTGTACCTTACTCATTGTCGGCCTTTTAATTATACTCATTGCGCAATGAGTAATGAATAAATCCGCTCTACACTAATACCTTTTTTCCCCCTATTTTTTCGAAATTTATATAAAACAGGAATTCCTAATAGAACTATAACAGCAATGTTCAAAAAGGACGAATGTCAATGATCAGTGTCAAAGTCTACCATCAAGGTGATGATGTTGTCATTAGCGCCTGCGACGAACATCTCCTTGGTAAGAAATTTCGAAAAGGAAAACTCCAAATTGATGTGGCGAAAAACTTCTATGACGGAGAACGAATCGATAAAAAAACATTAGAAAAATTCCTTCTTGATGCAACGATTGCGAATCTCGTGGGAAAAGAAACCGTGACCTGTGCAATCAACCTTGGTCTGGTCAACCCTAAATATATTCTTAAGATAAAAGGGGTTCCGCACGCACAAATTGTTCAGATGATCTGATTTCTAAGGATTCTTCTTATGTGTAAGCGTGTTGATTTTTTCAATCATGTTTTCGTAGTGTGTCCCCATCCAATAATATTTTTCACAGACAGAACAATGCCAGAAATCATCTCTGGTTTCAAACACTTTCGGAGGGACATGATTTTTAATTTCTTTTTTTTCGACAGCATCAAGAACGCTGTTACATAGGATACAACGAGTCAAAACTTTTTTCGTATCAATTGGAATTTCATTTAGAACATGGTTCAACTGTTCGGTAAGGTTCGTCGTTCGTATCTCAAGAACATCGACCTGTTCTTTTTTCCCTCTCATAAGTAATTCCTTATCCCGGGAGATAAGAAGCCGTTTCTCACGCTTGGCAATCTTAAGGATATGATTATCGTTCATCAATGCATCAGGATAGAAGGTATCAAATCCAAAAATCCGAAGCCATTTCGCAAGTGAGCCAAGCATATGATCGCAGAGCAGTTTCATCGTATTATACCATAATATGTTAGTGAAATTTACCTTTTATGTTGAAGAATACAGTCTTGTGCGTTAGTGATATCTT